>CAYNMO010000167.1:0-1511 GCA_964398155.1 uncultured Actinomycetota bacterium
GTTAGCTATCATCCGCTCTTAAAAAGTTTTGAGATAAAATGGGAAGAAAGACCATATGTCCGTCCTACAGTTTTTGAATAAACTTTACTGAAATACTGATTAAGTAGTCTTGGAAGATAAAATTTAAAAATACAAATATCAAAGATGAAGAGAAAAACAAATGTTTGTCCAGCAGTATTTTAATTAAACTTTGCAGGTAATAGATATAAATAATTATGGAAGAAAAAACCAGAAATACAGATACCGGTATTGATGAAATATCAGAGATAAATGAACCTGGCGGTTTCCCAAAGGATTATATGGAAATCAACTTCGGCCCCCATCATCCTTCGACACACGGGGTTTTCAGGTTTATTGCAAAGCTTGACGGCGAGAGGATTCTTGAAGTCGAGCCGATAGTGGGTTATCTGCACAGGGGTATTGAAAAAATCGCAGAGAACAGAACTTATGTCCAGTTTAAACCGCTGGTTGACAGAATTGATTATACCGGTGCCATGAATAACGAATTCGGATACTGTCTGGCTATAGAGAAATTAATGGAACTGGAGGTTCCATTAAAAGCACAGGCAATAAGAGTAATATGCGCCGAACTTAACAGGATATGTGCTCATGAGATTTTTTTTGGGGCAATGGGCCTTGAAGTTGGAGCCTTTACGCCCTTCATTTTTGGATTTCGTGACAGAGAGTACGCAATGCATCTTTTGGAAATGCTTGCCGGGGGAAGACTTACTTTTAATTATTTTACAATTGGCGGCGTGAGGCAGGATATTCCGGGTGGATTTTACAAGGAAGCCAGAATATTTTTAAAACTGTTTAAAAAAAATCTTGCCCAGTATCATGAACTTTTCAGTGGAAATGAAATATTTATCAAAAGAACAAAAAATATCGGGGTAATAACAAGGGAAGATGCAATTGAATGGTCTATGAGCGGCCCCACATTAAGAGGGTCAGGAGCACAGTTTGATATCAGAAAATCAGAGCCTTACAGCGGATATGAAAAATATGACTGGGAAGTGCCAGCAGGAGCCAATGGAGATGTTTACGATCGGTACTGGGTAAGAATGAAAGAAATGGCTCAGTCTGCAAAAATAATAGAGCAGGCTCTGGAAGCAGTCCCAGGTGATGGGTTTCAGGCTAAAACTTCAAGGGTAATAAAACCACCTGCAGGGGAATTGTATTTAAGAGTTGAAGGCACAAAGGGAGAAGTAGGTTTTTATGTCATAAGCGACGGCACCGAGAAACCTTACAGGATGAAAATAAGAACTCCGTCGTTCAATCATCTTAATGCGTTAAACTATGTATTAAAAAATAATTATATAGCAGATTTTCCGGTAATACTTGGAAGCTTTGATACTGTTATGGGAAGCGTTGACAGGTAGGAACAGATATGGTTTGGTGGCTGATTTTTCTTTGGGCATTATTAAAACTAATTATTGCATTTTTATTTATTTTCCTTACTGCACTTGTGCTTATATATATGCTAAGGAAAGTAATGGGGCATATGCAGTACA
>CAYNMO010000167.1:1521-5534 GCA_964398155.1 uncultured Actinomycetota bacterium
TGGGTCCTAAACACCATGGACCTCATGGAATATGGCAGACTGTTTTTGATGCCATCAAGCTTCTTGGCAAAGAAGATATAATCCCAAGGGGCATCGACAAGTATGTTTATTTATTTGCACCGATAATTGCATTTGTGCCTTCGCTCACAATATTTGCTTTTTTGCCTTTTGCTCCAAAAATATGGGCAACTCAGTTTGAAATCAGCCTGTTTTTTATTTTTGCTCTTCTGGGTTTTTCAACTATTTCACTGTTAATGGCAGGATGGGGCTCAAATAACAAATATTCGCTTATTGGTGGTATAAGGGGAGCAGCTCAGCTTATTTCATATGGTATTCCGCTTATTTTATCCACGATAGGTGTTGTAATGATGGCCGGGAGCATGAATCTTGTTGATATTGTAAATGCGCAGGTTAAAATCTGGTATATTGTTCCTCAAATAGCAGGATTTATTATATTTTTTATATGCGGGCTTGCAGAGATAAATCACACACCTTTTGACATGCCCGAAGCTGAATCGGAGATTGTTTCCGGTTTCAACACGGAATACAGCGGTTTTAGATTTGCAGCCTTTTTTCTGGCAGAGTTTGTGAACCTGTTTATTATCTGCGCACTTGCTGTTTTACTGTTTTTGGGAGGATGGAAGCCGTTTACCAGCCCGATAGCCGGGACGATATGCTTTCTTGTAAAGACTTATGTTCTGATATTTGTTTCCATGTGGATAAGATCAACATTTCCAAGATTTCGACTTGATCAGTTTATGGATTTTGGATGGAAATTTATGCTTCCTATCTCACTGGCAAATATTTTTGTTACCGGCGCTGTTGTTTTAATTGTAGATAAAATAAGATAGTTTTTAAGTTTTACTTTAAAAAATTATTAAAGGGGACAGGAAATCAACTTTACAGGCAAAGGATTATTATTGGGTTTAAAGGTAACTCTAAAGGCTTTTTTTAGAAAACCTGTAACTGTAATGTATCCATATGAAAAGCTTTTGGTGCCCAAAAGAGGTCAGGGGCTGATAAGGCTAAGGATGACACAGATTCAACCTTACCCAAGATACAAATGCACCGGATGCGGGATATGCGAAAAAAACTGCCCCCAGCACTGTATTGAAGTCATTAAGACGGAAGGTGACAGGCAGCCCGAAATATATACGGTTGATTATGGGCTTTGCATGTTTTGCCGGATATGCATTGATGTCTGTCCGTTTGATGCACTTGAGCAGACACAGGAATACGAATTCGCAGGAGAGAAAAGGTCTGATTTTATCAGACCAAAAGAGAAGTTAATGATGAAAACAGTATTTGCTTATGCAGATGCAGATGAAAGTACCAGATAAAATATCAGGCATGTTTTGCTTAATATGGATAAGAGTAAAAAATTAAAGCCAGTGATTTTTTAAGAAAGAAGGGAGTTTAAAATTATAAGTCTAATTGTATTTCTTGGTGTAAGTCTGGTGCTTGTTTTTTCGGCTTTGATGGTTGTTTTCGCAAAGCATATTATTCACTCTGCACTCTGGCTGGCCCTGACACTTTTATGTGTTGCGACATATTTTATTCTTCTTAAAGCTGAGTATCTGGCAGTTGTTCAGCTGATGGTGTATATAGGTGCAGTTGTTGTTCTGATTTTGTTTGCTCTCATGCTTACACGAATGCGTATCGGAGAAACAACTAATATTGTACACAGGCAGGTCTGGGCTGCAGGGGTTGTTTCTGCACTATTGTTCTGGGCACTGGGTATAATTATTTATATGACAAGAAAAGGTTTTACGTGGAGCAGCTCTGACAAAATACCTGTTCTTTCGGTAAAAAATCTGGGATCTCTGCTGTTTTCAAAATATGTACTTCCATTCGAAATTGTCTCTCTTTTAATTCTTGGAGCACTGATAGGATCTGTTGTCCTGGCAATGAAAGAAAAAGAGGCCGGGCACGCTCAGCCAGATGAGGGGGGTAAATAAAATGAGCATAGGTTTATTTAAAATATTTATTTCCAATCTTGATATAAAGCTCTGGTATTTTATTCTTGTTTCAGCGATTTTATTCTGCATTGGAATATTTGGGGTTTTGACAAGGCGCAATCTGGTGCAGATACTCATGTCTATAGAGCTTATATTAAATGCTGCAATGATTAATTTTGTCGCTTTTTCAGCTTATCAGAAACCTGAAAGCCAGCTTGGGACAGTGTTTGCCATTTTTATTATTATAGTTGCAGCATGCGAAGTCGGAATAGGGCTTGCAGTCATACTCTCGGTTTACAGGAGCAAAAGCACGACAGATGTTTCAAAAATAAATATTTTAAAATGGTAAAAATTATTTTTTAAATAATATCAGGATTATTTTTTAGGATTTAAATCCTAAAAAATAAAAACAAAAGGCAGGCAGTTTTGGATAAAATTATTTGGATAATACCGATCATTCCCATTTTCGGTTTTATACTAACTCTATTTTTTGGAAAAAGATTTCCAAAAGCTGCCTCTGTTTTTACTACCATAATTTTAGGAACATGCGTTTTATTATCTTTTGCCAGTATTTTTATTTTTAACAGCAAAGGATCCCTTGAAATAACAAAGATTCTGTATGTTACCGGAAAATATTCCATAACAATGGGATTTGCCGCAGACGGGCTTACGGTAATGATGCTTAATATTGTAAGCATTGTATCTTTTCTTGTTCATCTGTATTCCATCGGGTATATGCACAGTGACAGCAGATTCTGGATGTTTTTCATGTATCTGCAGCTTTTTAGTGCATCAATGTTTGGGCTGGTTCTCTCAAGCAACTATCTTCAGTTATATATATTCTGGGAGCTTGTCGGACTTTGCTCTTACCTTCTCATAGGGTTCTGGTATGAGAAAAGATCTGCTTCAAATGCCGCCAAAAAGGCTTTTTTAACAACAAAAATTGGTGATGTGGGGATGCTGATAGGTATATTTTTACTTTTCTTTAACAGCGGAAGTACTGTTTTTAAAGATGTATTTAAGTTTGCTGCCGGCAGCGGAGTTTCTCAGGGGCTTCTTACTGCATCGGCAATTCTCTTATTTTGCGGCGCTATAGGCAAGTCTGCCCAGTTCCCGCTTCACATCTGGCTTCCGGACGCAATGGAAGGGCCTACTCCTGTTTCAGCATTAATACACGCTGCCACTATGGTAGCAGCAGGTGTTTATCTTGTAGGCAGAAGTTTTCCTATTTTTTCACTTTCAGCAGCCGCAATGCAGGTTGTAGCTTTTGTCGGAGCATTTACTGCAATTTTTGCCGCAACTATTGCGATTACTCAAAATGATATTAAAAAAGTACTTGCATATTCTACGATAAGCCAGCTTGGCTATATGATGTTTGCTCTGGGCATGGGTGCTTATGTGGCGGGAATGTTTCACCTTATGACGCATGCATTTTTTAAAGCTCTTCTTTTTCTTGGCTCTGGAAGTATCATACATGCAACAGGCACCCAGGATATTAGAGAAATGGGTGGTTTGTTTAAAAAAATGAAGGTTACAGCTATAACTTTTATTATAGGTACTCTTGCTTTATCAGGTTTTCCTCTGACCGCAGGATTTTTTAGCAAGGACTATATTCTTGGTTTTGCTTATTCGCAAAACAAATATGTATTTTTTATAATAGGGATAATAACTGCATTTTTTACAGCTTTTTATATGTTCAGGGTTATTTTTGTTGTTTTTTTTGGACAGCCAAAAAAAGAGGGTATTCATGCTCACGAATCTCCAAAAGTCATGACCATACCCCTAATAGTTCTGGCCGCTCTCTCCGTTGTTACAGGTTATTTTGGTGCATGGTTTATTCCTGAAAGATTCAGTATTGACAAATTTATTTCATTTTTTGGTTTCGAAGGAATGGAGCCGCTGCATGTTGTTCCAATGCTTATTGCTGTCGCTGCAGGACTTCTGGGCATTTTTGCTGCATTTATTCTTTACCTTAAAAAACCAGTGACCGGCAGAAATATCAACAGATGGATTACTCCTTTTTACAGGCTGGTAAATAATAAATATTATATAGAT
>CAYNMO010000168.1:0-5529 GCA_964398155.1 uncultured Actinomycetota bacterium
ACTGATAATTTGGACGAAGTATCAATATTTTTTTTATAATTTAAGGTAAAGCATTTTAATATTATTCATAACCATCTCTGAAATTACATCAATAGCTTCTTTTTTTGGATATTCTGAAAATATGGTTTTGGTATCAATAATATCGCCATAAATTATTTTTATTTTTAGAAACCTGTATTTTTTACTATCAGTATTTTCACCCGGAACTTTTTCTGAATTAAAAATGGCCACCGGAAGTATCGGGGCATTTCCAAGATATGCCACTAACCCCACTCCCCTTCTTGTTTCACCTATTTCACCGTCTGCAGACCTTGTTCCTTCCGGGAAAATACCAAAAACACTTCCGGCTTTTAGAACTTCGGCAGCTTTGGCAATTGAGTTTCTGCCAACACCCTTTCTGTTAACAGGAAAGGAATTAACAAATAGTAAAATTCCCCTGACGAATCTGTTTCTAAATAATTCAATTTTTGCCATAAAATAAACAGGCCGTGGGAAAAAACAGCATAGTACTATTGGATCAAGTGAACTTACATGATTGCAGCATAAAACAAGACCTCCGGTGGGGATATCTGAAGGTTTTTTTTCATTTATAACTTCTACTCTGTATACAATTTTTAAAAATGGAATAAAGACAAACTGAATCAGCCTGTAAACAATCATGTATGTTTTTGATCTTTTAATTGCAAACATAATAAATTATTTTATATTTGAGGTCTTATTATTTAAAAGCGTACTTTTACCATTGTAATTCTCTTTAATTAAATTAAAGACTTCATTAATGGTCTTGCTGCTCGTATCAATAACTTCTGCGCCGTCCGGAACAATCAAAGGACTGTCTGCTCTGCCGCTGTCGATTTTGTCTCTGCTTTCAATCTCGTTTTTTATTTGATCTCTGGATGAGGGCTGGCTGTTTTCAAGCAGCTGTTTTTGCCTTCTTTTAACCCTTTCATCAATGCCGGCAGTTAAATATATTTTACAAACAGCTGATGGACATACAACACTTCCCGTATCTCTGCCTTCAAGAACACAAGGTTTTTTTAAAGCCATTTCTCTTTGAAGTCTGACGAGGTATTTTCTGACTCCAGATAATTTGGATACAATAGAAACTGCTTCGCCAACTTTTTTACTTCTGATATCAAGAGTAATATCTTTTCCGTTTAAAAGCACTTTGGTGTACTGACTTATGTCTCCGACGCTTCTGTCAAATTCGAGACTGGCTTTTTGGGCTTCTTCAAGTATTGCTTTGTCATCATTTAAATCAATATTATTTTCAAGTGCTATAAGCGTAAGCGCTCTGTACATCGCTCCGGTGTCTATATAAACCAGATTCAGCTCTTTGGCAAGCATTTTGGCAATGGTGCTTTTACCGCTTCCCGCTGGTCCGTCTACAGTTATTATATTTATATTTTCATCTGATGGTTTATTATTTTTCTCTTCCATTTTTTAATTATCCGGATTAATTTATTTTTTTATTATGTTTTTATAAAAAACAAACTTATTTATTTTTAATTCTTTTATAGCTGAATTTTGTTTAAACTAATGCGATATTAAACCAAATAATTTATCTTCAAATTCAGGAAAAGATGTTTTAATGCAGCTTGTCTGGCTAATCTTTATCAATGCTTCACCTTTTAAAGCAAGAACAGCCAGTGACATTGCAATTCTGTGATCCCCATAACTTTTAAAGCCTGCAGATTTTATTTTTAAATCCTGACTGCCATGAATTTCAAGTCCGTCTGAGAATTCATCTACTTTAATTCCTGCTTTTTTAAATTCAGCTGAAATTGATTTTATCCGGTCGCTTTCTTTGAGCCTAAGTTCTTTTGCGCCTCTTATTTTGGTAACGCCCTGGGCAAAAGCAGCCGCCACACTTAATATGGGAATTTCGTCAATAATATTGGGAATTATATTTTCATCAATTTGCGCTGCAATAAGTTTGCTTGATGATGCTTCTATGTCTGCAATCTTCTCATTATTTCTTATTCTTGTATTTTTTACTTCAATATTTGCGCCCATTTTTTTTTTTTTTTTAATAAGATAAGATCTGGTGGGGTTTATCCCAACATTTTTTATCAGTACTCTCGAATTTTCAAGAATAATACCTGCAACAATAAAAAATGCTGCAGAAGAAAAATCACCAGGCACATAAATATCTTTTCCTTTTAACGTCTCTCCGGGGCATATTCTGGTATATTTTCCGTCATAGGATATATCAGCTCCAAAATATTCAAGCATTCTTTCTGTGTGGTCCCTTGTTACTGCAGGCAAAACTATTTCAGTGGGGCTGTCTGCAAAAAGTGCGGCAATAGTAAGGCAGGACTTAACCTGAGCGCTTGCAACACTTATTTCGTGCTTTAAGCCCTTAAGCCTGCTGCCTCCAAAAATTACAATAGGCGCGTTTCCATTACTGTTTCTTCCAAATACCCGAGCACCCATTGCACTTAACGGATTGAGTATTCTTTCCATGGGCCTGCTGTTTACTGATCTGTCTCCTGAGAGAACTGACATAAATCCGGCTCCGCATAAAAATCCGCTCAGCAGTCTAATTGAAGTACCTGAATTTCCGACATAAAGTATATCGTCCGGTTCGACAAGTCCCGAAATTCCGCAACCTTCTATCAGGATACTGCTATTTTCTGTCTGATACTTCACTCCTATTTTTTTTAAAATATTCAAAGTATTAAGACAGTCGTCAGAAAATAAAAAATTATCAATCTTTACTTTGTCCATTGTAATAGCAGAAAGGATGATGCTTCTGTGAGAAATTGATTTATCTCCAGGAACTTCAATTGTTCCGTTTACCCGATACGGACCGCATATTTCCATTATATCAGTCTTCCTCGCCGATGACTTTTTTTACGCTTACTTCATGTCCTAGTTTTTCAAGAGCTTCCTTGGATAAAGCACCGGCATTCTCGCCATGAACCAGTATCTTTAAAATACCGCTGCCAATAATTTCAGTTGAGTGAAAAATGCTTATATCTTCAATGTTTACCCCTGAGGAACTGATTGCCAGAGTTATTTCACTTAGGATACCTTGTCTGTCAGACATTCCTATTCTTAATTCATATAGTTTTGAAATATCTTTATCAATAAATTTGGGCAGATTAAGCCTTGCTTCTTTTGCCTTAACATAATGATTTTTTACAAATTCTTCATTATTATTCGCAATACTTTCCCTGAAATTGTTTAAATAACTAATGTAGCCATCCAAAGCGTTAATAATCTCATTTTTATTTTCAAAACTTATATCCAGCCACATTTTTGGATTTGAGGCAGCTATTCTTGTCATATCCCTAAATCCACCAGCGCATAATTTAAAAAGATTGTTTAATTCTTTTTGCCGGTCATCTACAAAAGCAACAAGATTAGTGGAAATGATATGCGGAAGATGACTAATAAGGGAAACTATTTTGTCATGCTCTCCTGGGGATATAATTATCACTTTTGCCCCTATTTTTGTAAAAAGAGTGTGCAGAATTGCAAGTTCCTCGGTTCTTGTATTATCAGTCGGAGTAAGAACATAAAATGCATTTAGAAACAAATCGTGTTTTGCACTTAAAACACCATCATTTTCAGACCCTGCCATAGGATGACCGCCAATAAGAATAACGTCGGTAGGCAGTATTTCTTTCATTTTTTCAACAATATTTAACTTGGCACTGCCAACATCAGTTAAAATAGCCCCGCTTTTTAGTTTGTCTTTTATTTTGTTGGCAACCTCAACTATCAGCCTTACGGGTGTTGCAATTATTATCAAATCAGCATCTACGGCAGAATCTTCGTAGCTATTAGCAGCTTTATCTATAATATTTCTGTATAATGCAATACTTAAGGTTTCAGGAATATTATCGTATCCTGTTATTTTGAAATTATTGTTGTACTTTTTTAAAGACAGAGCCAGTGATCCTCCTATAAGCCCAAGTCCTATTACCGTTATATTTTTTATATTTTTCATTTTTATTATTATTTTTATTTGTCAAATTACCAGCTAAAAGAAATGCCTGTAAAACAGAAATCATTAACAATATTAAACAAATTTAATTTAACATCAATAATTTTTTTAAATCATCTTCATTTAAAATTTTAAAAGAACCTTCCTTTAATTCTCCTAATTGGAAATTACCGATACTTATTCTACATAAATCAGTAACGCCATAACCCATTTCTTCAAAGATCCGCCTGATTATTCTCTTTCTCCCCTCATGTATGGCCATGCTTACTTTTTTATTATCAGCAGATATTTTTATATTGATGACTTCAACTTTTATGCCATCAATAATAATTTCATGATGCAGGCTGTTAATATCTTCTGTTTTAAGGCTATTGTTTAAAACTATTTCATAAGTTTTTGTAATATTGAATTTAGGATGAAGAAGATTATATGCAAAATCTCCATCATTTGTCATTAAAAGAAGCCCTCTTGAATTTAAATCAAGACGGCCAACTGGAAATAATCCTTTTGCTCCTTTAAAACCTTTTATAAGATCAACAACTGTGGGGCGACTAAAATCATCTTTTAGCGTGCATAAAAATCCAGGAGGCTTGTTAAGCGCAATTACTATTTTATTATCGATTACTAACCTTTTCCCAAGATATTCTACAATATCTGACTGTGGATCAATCCTAAAATAAAGCTCTCTGGTCACGGCACCATTAACCTTTATTTTACCTTCACTAACCAGTAGTTCACATTTTCTTCTTGAAGCGAGTGAGCATTGCGCCAGAAAACTTGCAATTCTTATTTTTTCCATATGGCAGTTTAATTCAATATAAATACTGATATTTTTATAATTTAATCTTGGTTAGAAAATTTAATCATTACCTTTTAAAAGAGGAAGTTCTTCAAGACTTCCAATTCCAAGAACTTCCAGAAATTTGCCTGTTGTTCTGTAAATAATGGGATTTCCAGGTTCTTTAAGTCTTCCTGCTTCTTTTACCAGTCCTTTGCTTTCAAGACTTATGATTACGCTGTCTGTTTTGACGCCTCTTATTTCGGCCACCTGGGACCTTGTTGCCGGCTGCTTATAAGCAATTATTGCAAGTGTTTCAAGCGCTGCCTGGGTAACATGCATTTTAATGTTTGTGTTTACAAACTCTTTTAAAATTTCAGCTAAAGAGGGATTTGAATACAGGCGGTAACCCTCACCTGTTTTCCTTATCACAAAGCCCCTGTCAGATTCCAGATACTCATCCTGAAGCTGTTCTATCGTTTCGATTATGATAGCTGTATCAGCGTTTAAAATTTTAGCAATTGATTTGGGATTTACCGGAGATTCAGCAATAAACAATATCCCCTCAATGCACGTTTTTAAGGGCGGCATTCCTTTTAATAAATCATCATAGAAATCAAAGGCTGTTTCTGATTGACTTAAAATATTATCTTCTTTATTTTCATTCATAATTATCAGGCAGCCATATTTTTTATAATTATCTCTCCAAATAATTCAAACTGCTCTATATCAATTACTTCGTTTTTGTATAATTCCAGTATCGATAAAAAACATATAACAATATCTATCAGGTCAT
>CAYNMO010000169.1:0-5528 GCA_964398155.1 uncultured Actinomycetota bacterium
CACGAAAGCACCCCCTATATTGTAATGGAATACATAGATGGCATAGATCTTGAAGAATTTATCAGGCAGGAAAGAAAGCTGGACATTCAAGATGCTTTAGACATTCTCACCCAGATATTGTCAGCATTATCTTATGTGCACTCAAAAGGAATAATCCACAGAGACATTAAGCCTAAAAACATACTTATAGATAAAAAGGGTAGAGTATTGCTGACTGACTTTGGCATAGCAAAGTCTTACTCCCATATAAACACGTCAACAGGTGGATACCTAGGTGCTCCTGCGTACTCATCTCCTGAACAAATGGATGGAAAGCCAGTGGATAAAAGGTCAGATATATACTCACTCGGCATAACACTATATCAAATGTTGACCGGGCATGTACCATATTCTTCCACATCAATTGATGTAATAGTAAGGGAGAAGTTTCAGTCTATATATGTACCCATAACAAAGTATATCCCTGGTTTGCCGGCTTATATTATATTTATCCTAAATAAATGTCTCTCCAAAGATCCTAGTAACAGGTTTGATTCTATTGATGGTATAAAAGCAGTATTAAATAAGTATGCAGGCGCAGTCTCTTCCTTATTTGCGGAGAGATCAAAGAAAGATTTCGATTCTATAAAGTTAATTTTAAAAGATAAGAATTTCAGAAGAAATGCAATCCTATCATTTATTTTTGGTTTAACAAGCCTCATTATTCCATTTTTTGCACAAAACTTCATTAATTTAAACAATTTAAAGGTCGGTCCAGTAAGTTTTGATATTATTAAAATTATTAAACTTGGTTTTTCTATAACTGCAGCAGTAATTGGCATCAAGCAATTTAAGAGAATTAAAAATATCAGAGTAAATATAAAAGGAGACTTTTTTGTAATAAATGGAATGATCACTGGAATTTTTGGAATTATTTCATCGATTATTGGATAAAAACATTAAATATAATTTTGTTTTGATAAGCTCAATTGAAGTTTGAAAAGCATGTAGCTACTTAAATACTTTAAAAATTAAACTGAGCACATAATAAAAAAAGTTTTATATAAAGATTTTAACCTAAATATTTAATATACTTCTGAATGATGAACAAGATATTTGCAAATAATTATGAAATCCTTAAATTAATTGGCACCGGAGGTATGTCAAAAGTTTACCTCGCGCAGGATATAAATAATTCATCTCTTAGTGCCTTAAAAATAATAGATGAAAAACTTTTATCTGACCCGGAGTATTTGAAAAGATTTAGCCGTGAAATCCAGATATCCAAAAACCTGATCCATCCAAACATAGTATCACTTATTGACTATGGGAACGAAGGCAACATCCACTACATAATATTTGAATACATACAGGGTATAACGCTTGATAAGTACCTAAAGAATCACAAACCAACGATAAAAGAGATAGAAGACATATCTTTGCAGATACTCGAGGGTCTTTCTTACGCACACTCAGAAGGCATTATACACAGGGATATAAAACCTCAAAATATTCTTATAACAAAAGACAACCATGTAAAGATAACCGACTTTGGCATAGCAAAAGCGCTGTCCTCAGCCACAATTACTACAACGGGGGCATTCATCGGCTCTCCGGCATACATATCACCTGAACAAGCCAAAGGGGATAAAGAAATAGACTACCGCTCAGACATATACTCATTTGGAATAGTATTATTTGAGATACTGGCAGGTTTAACCCCGTTTAGCGCAGATACCCCATGGGGACTTATAACAAAGCATATAAATGCGCCTCCAGACATGTCAATGCTTCCAAAGGATACTCCAAATCACATGCTTCATATAATATCAAAAAGTCTTGCAAAAAATGCTGATGACAGGTTTAGTACTGCAAATGAGATAATAGATGTAATAAAAGGGCAATCAGATATGAAGAAAACCACAATGGTTAAACCGGTAAAGGTTCAGGACATAGCTGCAAGCAAATCATCGGACACCGATATTAGCGACATCAATAACTATTACGTGAACCAACATTACTTTGAGCAAATTAATGACATAATTGATAAATATAATGATGCAATTGAAAATTATGCAAATAATTATGATAAAGACTGTAAAACAGTGGAAGATCTGTTTAATAACGATACAATATTTTTAAAAAAATTAGCAAGCTTGTATTCTTTATTAATAGAAATGCGGCCATCTGCACCACATCTTATTACATTTCATCAGGATTTCACTAACTTGTCAAAGAAGATTTTTCTTCATTGGAAAGAAGAAGTTGATTACATAAAAAACAATGATTTTTATAATGCAAATATAATGGTCGATAAATTTAATATTTCCTTCGATGAATTTGTAGATTATTTCAATTGTTTAAGTAAAATGTAATCTTTTTGTTGATTTAAATACTCTCAAATATTTGATTAGATTTAAAGTCGGGAAATAATTTCTTTTAAGATAACTCAAAACAAATACATGGATAAATACATAGACAATTACCAGATACTCTCAAAGATAGCTTCTGGTGGTATGGCTAATGTTTATCTTGCCTTGGACACCACGACAAATTCAAAAGTTGCCATAAAAGTCTTAAAAGAGGAAGTATCAGACAAGGAAAAAATACTTGAGCGCTTTTCCCAGGAAGGCCTCCTTAATCTTAACCACCCCAATATAGTAAAAATACTTGATGCAGGAATTCACGAAAACACACCATATATTGTAATGGAATATATCGATGGTTGGGATCTTGAAACCTTAATAAAGAACAAAGGCAAGCTATCGGTAAACGAAACTCTATATATCTTTGGCCAATTGCTCTCAGCGCTGGCTTACGTACACAACAAAGGGATAACACACAGAGATATAAAACCTAAAAATATACTCATAGATAAATCAGGAAATGTAAAGCTGACTGACTTTGGCATAGCAAAATCCCTATACTCCCACATAAAAACATCAACAGGCGGGTATATTGGTGCGCCAGCCTACTCATCACCTGAGCAGATGGATGGAAAAGAAGTTGATGCAAGGTCTGACATATATTCAATGGGCATAACTTTATATGAGATGCTTGCAGGTCACATCCCTTATTCATCTTCTTCTATTGATGTAATAGTAAAAGAGAAGTTCTCTGAAAGTTTAATACCTCTATCAAGATACAGAACTGACATACCTTTATTTTTGGTATCTATAATAACCAAATGCATGTCAAAGAATCCTATTAACAGGTTTAGCTCAACCTCCCAGATATTTGATATTTTAAATAAAAATAAACCAGGTGAGACTATTGTAAAAAATCTATCACATATTACTAAGCCTAAAAATAAGTTTGCTATTGCATTTGGTATTGTTGTCCCAATTCTTATTATTATAATATTTATCTTTATAGCAAAGCTAAATGTTAAAACAACTACTACTGAAACAATATCTGTGGCAGCTACAACTGATACAGCTAAAACAACCGCAGCAACAACAGATGAAGAAGCAGCTAAAACAACTACAATTACTGGGAGAAGGGGAGTCGCATTAATCTCACAAAGCATAACGTTTGTTCCACAGTTAATAAATGAGCAGGACGATTACCTTATTATTAAAAATGGAATACAAATAAGCTTTGCAATAAATATTGAAAATCAGGGCAATATTACAGAAGCTAACATTCCGGTAAAAGCAACATATATTGTTGAAGGGGTTAGCAAGCCTGAGGTAAAGGATATATTGATTGGCGCATTAAGTCCCTCTGAACAGAAATCGGCAAGCTTTACTGGATTTAAAGCGTATCCGTGGAAAAAATGTGCGATTACAATTGAAGCCGGGCCGGTAGAAACAGAAGTCTATCTCGCTAACAATACCGCGGTCTTTAAAATTATGATGGAAGGTGAAGACAAGGTTGTTGAAACAACTGCAGTAGAGACAATAACATCAGAGCCCATAGTACAAAAAGCAACCTACAATATTGGTGACGTTGGGCCCGCAGGGGGTTATGTTTTCTATATTAATCCTAATTATAAAACTGATGGTTGGAGATATCTTGAAGCTGCAGCAAGTGATTTGGAAAGTGATAATAATGATTACTACATACCATGGTACAATAGAAACTATGTGGAAACAGGTGCAACAGCAACTGCCATAGGTACAGGAATGTCAAACACACAGAAAATAGTAGACATACAGGGTAACGGAAGCTATGCGGCAAAACTGTGTGTTGATTTGATACAAGGTGGATACAATGGCTGGTTTTTACCGTCTAAAGATGAGCTTAATCTAATGTATGAAAACATTCACTTAAAGGGCATTGGCAGTTTTGAGTCAGACTACTATTGGAGTTCGTCTGAGACTGGCATAAATATCGCCTGGTTCCAGGGCTTTGGCGATGGTTATCAGGGCGACAACGGCGTCAAGGGTTCCATTCGAGTTAGGGCCATTCGGGCTTTTAATTAGGTATTTATCAATTATACAATTTAACGATGGTTCAGGGGTATTTAAGTCTCGCAGGAAAATTATTTATGATGCAGAAGAATTTAAAGTAAAAACACCATTTGTTGGCAGATTTTTCAGAAATGAGGATAATTAAAAAAACATTAATAATTACAACAATGTTTTTTATTTGAAATTTCATATTTTTTAGGAATTTTGTAAGAATTTTTGCTTAAAAACCAATGGTATCCAACAAATATATCGAAAAATATAAATTATTAGATCTAATCGGGTCAGGCGGAATGGCAAATGTCTACATAGGTAGAGACGAGGCCACCGGTCTTCTTGTTGCTGTTAAAGTCTTTAAATCTGAGCATATTCAAAATACAGAATTTCTGGAGAAATATTTCAACAGGGAAATAAAAGTAACGAAATTATTAAAGCACAATAATATAGTCAGGCTCATTAGTTTTGGAAACAGCGGCAGTTTGCATTATTTGATCTATGAATTAATTCAGGGCATAAGCCTTGACTTGTATGCCAAAAGCCATAAAAATCTTTCAATATCTGCAATAATAGATATAGCTGTTCAAATACTTGAAGGTTTAAATTATGCACATAATAAAGCTGTCCTGCATAGAGATATAAAACCAAAAAATATTTTGCTTACTCATGATGGAGTAATAAAACTGGCTGATTTTGGAATATCCAAATTATTGTCAAGTGCAACAGTAACAGAAACAAATGTATTTATTGGTTCGCCTTACTATATTTCACCCGAGCAGGCAGAAGGCAAGACGGTTGACTTCAGGACTGACATCTACTCCTTTGGGGTTTTGCTGTATGAATTGATTGCAGGCAGGACTCCGTTTATTGCTGATAATCCCTGGGTTATCGTACACAAACATCTTCATGACAAAGTGCCTGATATAAAAAATTTCAATGCTAATGCGCCGCAATATCTTATCGATATTATTTATAAGTGCCTTGAAAAAGACCCCGGCAAAAGATTTGATAACGTTAAAAGTATAAGCAAAACTTTAATTGAAGGCAGTGGGAAAAGCTATAATGATTTAGAAAGTGGGGAAAATACACAAGAAAAAAATACAGTAATATTAAGAAGGAATGTCGATGGGCTAAATGATT
>CAYNMO010000170.1:0-5507 GCA_964398155.1 uncultured Actinomycetota bacterium
AGTTTGCTTAAATTAATCCACTTTGGATAGTATTGGGAAAAAATTTATTAAATTGACCTGTTTCTCATCCTGTCTCTGTAGCTCTGGATATTCCCGGACTGATTTTTTGCTGCAGCTGAAGGGTCATCATTTTTAAAGAAAGCCATGTGGATAACTGTATCGCTATAGAGCAGGGCCGAACCTATAATAAACTGACCTTCATATCTGTAGTCATCACCCAGACCTGCTGATTTAAAGCAGCTCTCATTACACAGCTTTGTCTCTTCCAGGAAATATCTTGCTCTCTCCAAAGAGGCTTCTGGAAATTCCGCTGGTTCCTTCTTTGAATTGGGGCTCTTTTCCAAATTTGTATTTTTTCTGGATAATTCCTTCCTGAGAGCGTCCATACAGTAACTTTTAATTAGTTTTGAATGGATTTTACTATAGGTGTCTGGCTGAGAAAAAACATCAAGACCGGCAATTTTACCATCAATAAATACAAATATGCCGCTCTGATCCGTTGTGGGTGGCAGATTTATGATGTATTCTTCCAAATCCTCATCAAAGGTCTCATAAACATCACTCATGGCATTTGTGTGTGATTTTACATTCATTTCGGCAGACATTTCATCAATTCTGTCCCATATCTCCCCCTGATCTGACATGAATCTGTTTGAGTTTTTAAGGGACTGACTGACTGACTTTTCTTTTGCCAGCCTGGTGCTGTAATTAAGCAGATTTTTTGATGCTGCAAACTCCTCTGAAACATAGCTCCATCTGTGTGCTTCCACGCAGCTTACAGGAATTATGGTTTTGGACATAAAGTTTAGAAGAATTGTGGCATTTAATACGCGGTTTTGCTTTGCGCCTGTCACCTCTTCCCCGTCAAGAAGCAGAATCAGCTTCTGTCCATCATTTTCAGCAACAAGCTCAGGCACATTTCCACCCGTGCTTGTCTCTTTTATTTTAAGAACTCCGGATCTTATTGCCTCATCCAGTGATATGTATTTTGGTCCGGCTGTATCTTTTAAGAATACCGGTATGACAGAAATATTTTTATATTCCTTAACCTCTCCTAATCTAATGCCTGAAATAAAATCAGCAATTTTAGTTTCCATTATGACTATCATCTCCCGTTGTTTTTGATTATTTATTATTTATTCCTGTTATGTAAAAGGAATAGCAAGAAGTAACTATATAAATAATTATAAAGGGTGATTTTGACAACTGTGTGTCAGGGATGAATAATTAAATAACCAAGTTTTTAATGGATTATTTGTTTAAATTAAACGGAATTCTTTCCGCATGAAATATAGCGTACTTTTTTAGTTGAAATATACAATATTTTTTATGAGTCTGATAATTATGCAAATTATCAGGTAGGAAATTTTCCAGCCATTAGGTAGCTGATGAATATCTAAAATCGTGCTAAAAGGTAAAGTCCCCTTTTCCCAAAAGCAAAGGGAAGAAGGGAAGGGGAATAAAGCAAAAGGGACTGTCCCCTTTGCTTTATTTATCACTTAAATATAGTGTCAAAACTTTTAAAAGACAGGTTGCCTTCCAGAAAAAGTCGGCGTCTTATTTACAAATAACTATAAATAGCTAAAACCGTGCTCAAAAGGGGACTGTCCCCTTTTTCATTTTTTAAAGTCTGTATATTTAAATGCTTTCCTTTCCTGTCTTAATACAGACAGTCCACCTTCACAGAGGGCGAGCATTTCTTCTTCTCCGGGATATAACCATATCGGTGCAAGAAAGCATATTCTTTCTGAAATGTCGCTGACTAATTGAGGATCATGGGCCATTCCTCCTGTTAAAATTACTGCATCAACATCTCCTTTTACCACTGCAGCATTTTTACATATTTCTTTACTTACCTGATAAGCAAGCGCTGATAATACATTTTGCGCCAGTTCATTGCCGGCGTCGGCCTGGTCTCTGATTTGTGAGATGTTTTTTGTTTTAAAATAAGCATACAGCCCGCCTTCACTGCTAATTAAAGAGTAAACCTGGCCGCGAGTGTATTTACCGGAAAAACACATGTCTATAAGGTCACAATTTGGGATATCATTGCATCTCTCAGTTGAAAACGGTCCATCGCCATTTAAACCATTATTTACATCAACAATTTTCCCTTTTTCATGCGCTCCTATTGTTATTCCGCTTCCCAAATGAGCAACTATTAAATTTACTTCCTCGTAATTCTTTTGCTTTTCTTTGCAGGCCCGTCGCGCAATAGCCTTGTGATTGAGTGCATGGAAAATACTTTTACGTTCTACGTTTGGCAGACCGGTTAATTTTGCTATCGGGCTCATTTCGTCAACCGTAACGGGATCCACCAGATAAGCAATTAAATTATTTTCTGATGCAATAATATCAGAAATCAATGGCCCCATATTTGATGCGTGCCAGCCCATAGTATTCTTGCTGAGATCTTCGATAACAAATTCATCAATTAGATACACGCCGCTTGGGATGGGGCAAAGCAATCCGGCTCTGCTTACTATTGCATCCAGCTCAGCGCATGGATATTGATTATCTTTTGCCCATTTGATAATTTTATGGGCTATATCAGTTAATACATTCTTATCGCCTTTTTGCCCTTCAGAATAATTGAAATTGATTTTTGTGTTCAATTTCTCCTTTTCATTTTCAAAAATTGATACTTTTATGCCGGTGGAGCCTGGGTTAATTATTAATAATTTGAATAATTTGCTGTTCATTTATCAGACTTCCTTTTGATTTTGTCGTCCTTTTATTATTTTATTGGTTCATAGGCAATTCCTCTGCCTTATTCATAAATTCAATTGTCTGGTCTAAATCTATAATACCGGCATCGGATCCGAGACCCTGTATGACAAGACCGCCTGCTGCACTTCCAAGCCGTCCAGCTTTTTCAAGACTCCATCCCATTGAAATACCAACTATAAATCCTGCACAATAAGAATCTCCGCATCCTGTAGAGTCAACCACGGGTGCTTTAAAACACGGTATGCGCTTTTCAATGATTTTACCGTTTTCCAGATAAGCAATACTGCTGCCCTGATCCCCCATTTTAAATACAGTATGTTTTGCTCCTCGCTCTAAAAAGAAGCGAATTACTTCCTGCCTCTCAGTCAGCCCGCATATCATAATTGCCTCCTCGAGTCCGGGCATGAAATAATCCACATAAGGCAGACAGGGTTCAATTAACTCCAGCAAATCCGGTCGTTTTATGGCTACCAGATCAAATGACGTTATGACGCCATTCTTTTTGGCAAATTCAAGGACCTTTCTGGTAGGTTCGCCGTCAAGCTTTGGCATCAGGCATGTGCCGCCCATATGCAGAAAGTCTGCGGCGGCAATCACTTCAAGATTTAGATCTTCCCAGGCCAGCTCAGCATTTGCTCCAGGCACATGCAGTGCCGGGCGCTCTCCGCTTGGGCGGATAGGAAGCATGGTCGATGATGTTTGAACTCCGGACTTTCTCTTTAGGCAGTCAGTGTCGATTCCATATTTCTGCATGGTTGTCAGCAAGAAATTGCCTAGCCCGTCCTGACCTATTGCTCCCATGGCAAAAACTTTGGCTCCCAGTTTGGCCAGATCAACACTTGTTCCACCCGCTGTTCCGGCCACAGTAATCCGGATCTCATCGAGCAAAGCCACATTTTGACCTTCCGGAATTTCCGCCACCGGTCTTCCCAATATATCTACAATCTGAATTCCAAGACATACCACTTTGGCCATTGGCTTCTACCTTTCCGATAAAAATTTTTATTTATAAAAAAATTTGATTATTTTTTAAAATATTTTACACCTTCCAAATCTTTAAAATCAGAGTCCTGAGTCCAGACTATTGCATCATTTATCCTGGCAGTAGCATATATTATACTATCAGCCATTGGAATTTTAAATTTAGCGCTTAATTTAACTGCAAGAATTGAAATTGAATTTGTTACATCTATAACTTTTGACTGCTGCATCAAAGCAACAGCCTGGATAGCTTTATCTTCATCTTTCTCTGAAGATATCTTTTTGTATACTTCATATAAATTGATTACCGAGATAATGATTTCGGCAGTATTTTCAATTACAGGAGCAAAGGATTTGGCATTTGTGCCATCTGTAAAGTATTCTAACCAGGCTGAGGAATCAACTAAATTCATATTCTGTCTGCTTCTCTTGAAATATCAGTATTCATGCCCTTAAGAAAACCTCGGGCATCCCTGATATCTTTTATGATAATATATTCTATCCTGTCCTCTGCCTGAATTACCTGTAATTTTTGTCCTGGTTTTAGTTTTAATTCTTCACGTATTTTTTTAGGTATTACTATCTGGTATTTAGGGGAAACTGTTATTGTATTCATTTTAATCTCCATTGCTTTTACATATTAATATATCGATTGTTAATTGGTATGTCAATATTTTAACGATAAATATTCTGGAGCTAAAAATATTAAAAGACAGGTCAAATAATAATGTTATTGAAGTTTCACAAATATTTTTTAGAAATTATAGATTTCTGCTAAGGTTTAAATAAATCTTTCAAATCAACTCATTCCTTCAAATAATGACTCGAAATTGTCCACTCAATAGTGTCTTAATTTAAAAAGCAATTTATTGCACCCCAATTAGATAATAGTATCGAGAAAAAATTAATAGTTAGCGCAGCAGATTTGAAAAACCTTTATAATAATATTGATTATAAAATAAAGAAGAAGATAAGTGCTGATATTTTATTAATTCAGAATTATTAATATATCAAAATTGTTTTAAAAATGGAGTTAATATTGTGAAAAATATAGTTATAACGGGCAGTACAAGGGGCATAGGATTTTGCATGGCGCAAGAGTTCTTAAAATCAGGATGCAATGTAACTGTTTCTGGCAGGAGCGAGACATCCCTGGAACAGGCCAGGGAAAAACTGGCAGAATTTTCAGATAAAGTTTTATATGCTGCATGCAATGTAAGAATAAAAGATGAAATTGAAAATCTCTGGAATGTATCTGCTGCGAAATGGGGCCGAATTGATATCTGGATTAATAATGCAGGTCAAAACTGTCCTTACGAATTTGCTTATAAAACAGAGCAAAATTATGTTGATGCAGTAATAGATGCCAACATTAAAGGAATGATCTTTGGCTCACAGATTGCAGCTAAAAATATGCTTTCTCAGGGAGGCGGCCAGATATGGAATATGGAAGGCCTTGGCTCAAATAATATGATAAGAGAGAAAACTATTCTTTACGGTACAACAAAACATGCACTTACTTATTTTACAAAAGGGCTGGCAAAGGAGCTTGCAGGAACTGCTGTTTTGGCAGGGCGTCTTTCACCGGGGATGATGCTTACAGATTTTATTACCAAAACACCAGATGGCGAAAAATCTCCCGTGATCGGGGAACAGGGTTTCCGGAAATTATTCAATATTCTTGCTGATAGACCTGAAACGGTTGCAAAATATTTTATCCCGCAAATGCTAAAAAATACCAGGAATAACGCCCAAATAGTCTGGCTTTCCAATGCAAAGGCCTTGCTTAGATTTGC
>CAYNMO010000171.1:0-5467 GCA_964398155.1 uncultured Actinomycetota bacterium
AGGCGCATAAAAGGTCTGGATTAAAATACTGGCGGAGAGGGTGGGATTCGGTCTTTCGTCTCGCTTCGCTCGCTGCAGAGCCGCGGACTCATTACGCTTCGCTTCACTCCGTCCTTTCGAATCTCTCATAATATGCCACTGGCATATTATTGGTATATACTTCACCTTTGACTGAAATGCTTTTTATTAAAATACTGGCGGAGAGGGTGAGATTCGAACTCACGTAGGGCGCGAACCCTAAACGGTTTTCAAGACCGCCGCATTCAACCACTCTGCCACCTCTCCATCTTGTAATTGGCTGATTTATTATAACATAAAAGATTTTCTAAAATAAAATTATTTTAGAATTTTCATTTACTGTTATTTTTTGGTAATGTATTCAACGCCATTCATATAAGGCAGCAGGACATCAGGTATTCTTATATTTCCTTCTTTGTCCTGATAGTTCTCATAAATTGCTATAAGTGTCCTGCCCACAGCACAGGCAGTACTGTTCATTGTATGAACAAGGCCTTTGCTTCCATCTTCAACTTTATACTTTATATTAAGTCTTCTTGATTGAAAATCTGTATCGTTGCTGCATGATGCAAGCTCTCTGTATGCATCCTGCCCAGGCAGCCATGCTTCCAGATCAAACTTTTTGGCATTCGGGCTTCCTATATCACCGGTGCACATATTTAAAACTCTATAATGAATCTTTAATCCCCTAAACACCTCTTCAAGCGTTGACTTTAAAAATTCATAATCTCTCCATGAGTTTTCTGGGTGTGAAAAAATAAACATCTCAATTTTATCAAACTGGTGCACTCTAAACATTCCACCCATATCTTTCCCATAGCTTCCGGCTTCCCTTCTAAAACAAGTTGAAAAACCACAATATTTTGAAGGGAGGTCTTTGACATCAAGCGTGTCATCCGCGTGATAGCTGCATAAAGCAACTTCTGATGTCCCCACAAGGTAAAGATCATCGAGCTCTGTTTTATAATACTGTGTCTTTTCTGCAGGGAAAAAACCTGTTCCATACATTGCTTTTTCTTTGACAAGAACCGGTGGTATTACAGGAACAAATCCTTTTGCGTTTAATATATTTAAAACATATTGTATTAATGCAAACTCAAGGAAAACCGCCTCATTTTTTAAGTAGACAAATCTGGCTCCTGAAACTTTTGCACCTCTCTCATCATCAAGTATGTCAAGATTTCTTCCCAGCTCAGTATGATTTTTGGGAGTAAAATCAAAAGCAGGCTTCTCCCCCCAAAAAGAAACAGGGACATTTTCTTTTTCATCTTTCCCTATAGGGGTTGAGCTGTGGGCAATATTTGGGTATGCAGACATTCTTGCCATAAATTCAATATTTAATTTTTCAAGTTCCGGCTCAAGTTTTTCAAGCTCATTATTAATTTTTTTCATATCCGAAATTACCTGAGTTTTTTCTTCCCCTGAAAGTTTGGGCATTTTTTTTGAATTATCATTTTTTTTGGCCCTGAGTTCATCAACTGAAGAAATTAATTTTCTTCTTTCTCTGTCGAGCAAAGTATCAGCGTCTACATCAATTTTCATGTTTCTATTTTTTGCTTCGACTTTAAAAATTTCGGGATTTTTCCTGAAAAGCTCTAGATCTATCAATTTTATCTCCTAAAAAATATAAGTTAATAAAAAATTTTAAAAATTGTAATTTTAAGATTACTACATAATATGATAAATTTTACGAATTGTTTAGAGAAAATGAAGTTTGTTTAATAGTATAAATATTTATATCTTTAACCTTTAAAAAATATTGCCTATTTACGCATACAATCTTTTCTATTGCTGCTCTGTCCAGACAGGATATGAACCCAGAATTTTAATCATGTAAACGTCTCTTCTTAGAGATTCAATTGCATCATAGATCACTTTGTCATGAATATGGCCTTCCATGTCTATCATGAACACATAATCTCCTATTTCTTTTCTGGCCGGTCTTGATTCTATTCTTGTAAGATTTATATTTCTTTCTGCAAATTCTTTAAGTATGTTAAAAAGACTGCCGGGTCTGTCTTTTTTTAAAAAGCAGACTATTGATGTCTTGTCAAAACCACTTTTGGCAGGAATATAGTTTCCAACAAAAACAAATCTTGTTTTATTGGCTTTTAAGTCTTCTATGTCATCAGCGATTATGTCAAGATTATAGAGACTGGCCGCAATCTTTGTGCCGATGGCCGCAGTATCCGGATCGAGTTCAGTAAGTTTTTTTACAGCTTCTGCTGTGCTGTTAGCCGCAATAATCTCAGCATTTGGCAGGCTGGCTCTCAAAAACAATCTGCATTGTGCAGTTGCATGCGGATGAGAAATAACTTTTTTTATTTTATTTATTTTTATGCCTTTTTGAGCAATAAGATTATGCTTTATTGGAATGGTAATTTCCCTTATTACCTTTGCTTCGCTTTCAAAAGCAAGGATATCCTGTGTTATGTTTACAGATCCCTCAATTGAATTCTCAATAGGAACAATTCCTTCCTCTGCGTCTCCCCTGTCAATACTCTTAATGACATCGATAATTGTTGGCATGGGGATAATTACCTGATCTGTCGTGCTTCCCAGGTATTTTAATAAAGCCTCATGCGAGAAAGTTCCTTCAGGTCCAAGAAAAGATATTTTTTTCATAATTACTCAAATCCATATAATGTAAAGATGTTTTTATTAGTCTGGGCTATTTTTTGATGTAAAGAAGTAATTATAAAATAAAATGATGTTTTACTCAAAGAGATATTTAATTTTATCAATTAAAAGTTAAAAGTAAACTCTTTTATCAGATCAAAAGCTTGGAAGTAAACCGCTTTAAATGAAATAAATTTAAATTTTCTATGGCAAAAATTCTTTGGGGTTATGTGGAACACCATCAACATATATTTCATAGTGAAGATGGGATCCGGTACTGCGTCCTGTACTTCCCATTTTTGCGATAACCTGACCCTGCACTACGGTATCTCCAACATTTACCAGCATTTCACTTAAATGCCCATAAACAGTTGTATATTTATCCATATGATAAATAACTATTTTGTTGCCATATCCTCCCTGCCATCCTGCGAAAAGTACTATTCCGGTTGCCGGTGTGGAAATAGGTGTTCCAATAGCATTTGCAAAATCGATACCTTTATGTGAACCAGGTATATAGTTTGTACTTGATCTGCCGTCAGTAAATAAAGTAGTTATGGCACCCCATGTTGGCCATATAGACGGAGTATGCTCCATTACAAAAATATAATCTTCCATATTCTGTCTGTCTTTTTGAAGACTATCAGCTAATCCAGGAGCTTTTGCAAGTAATTCATCAAGCAGGGCGCTGATATCATCTACCGCATCTTCCTGATCAGTGGTATAGTAAAAAATTTCGTTTGGATCATTTAAGATTTCTGCATTTGCGTTTAAACCGTTATCATAAACTGCAACCTCATTATCAAAGCCGCCCTGTCCGGTAATATTTCTAACAAGTTTGTCGAGTGACTCGACTTCTTTTAAATAGTTTTCAAGAAGTTTGGTTTTGGACTGAATTTCAATAGTTTTCTTTTCAAGACTTACAAGCTCGACTTCTTTATAGTTTATTTTATATTCGACTCTTTCAATTTCAGCAATTTTTTCGTTTAATTTTTGTCTGGTAATAAAAAGATTTGACACGAGTATTGCTGTAGAGGCGAAAACAATAGTTATGACTATATAAATAAATCTAAGAAAATTTTGGGAAACCGTTAATTTTCTTACTTTATCTTTGGGACCGGAATATATAATTAATGTATAGTTCTTATGTTGTTTATCTTCACTCATGAAAACAATAACTTATTATTTTATTTTAAAAAGATAAAATATTTTAAAGTTATCTCTTTCTCCTCACTTGTATAAATAGTTTATTTATAATTATATTTAATGCCTAATAATCAAAAAAAGCAAATTAAAAAAAGTAAGGGCACATTATATACATAAAATTTAAATAAGTAAAATTTTAAAATTACATGGTGGAGTGTAAATAATTGGCAAAATAATCAGACTTATTAAAATTTTAAACTCATTTCAAGCAAATAATTAATTAAAACTGCGTTATTTACCTAAAACTATTTAAAAAGCGGTGATATTATTTCTCAACCATGAATTTAAATGAAGCAGTATTGTTTGTAAGCAGGCTCTCATTTTGGACCGGTTTTACATCAATCGTTATGCTGCACCTTGTTCCCGGATATGCTTTAAAGCCTGAAATAGTCACAGATTTTTGCTCAGATGGATTAATTGAAGTTATGGTATAAGTTTTTTCTTCAGGTTTGGGATCTGTTTCCGTGCTGTAATTCATTGTTACAATAACATCCTTTTCTGTAATATTGCCCTGATTTTCAACAAGAAGAGTCACGCTTACGATATCTCCTTTTGCAAGGATAAGGTAATCCCCCTGTTCGTTTATAATTTTAGGATTAAATTCTATGCTGTCGGTTATAAGGGCAAGGCCTCTTCTCTCCTGAAGGTTTGCAACTGTTTTTATATCTGTAATAAATTTGGCTACATATTGTGAATCTTTAAGATTACTGTCTTTAAGAATAATGGAGTTTAAAATGGTTAGATTCGTAATTTCAAGTTTTTCACCAGAGGCTTTTATTTCATTTTGAAAATATTTATAAATCTCATCACTCATATACATGTTAAGGAAAGCGTTTGTGATTTGCGTGGATGCAATATCTCCCTGAATGTTTTGCAGAGCATTAAAAAGTGCCGGTTTAAAATTTTCATAGGCTTTTGATCTCTGATCAAGCACGAGTTTGAGATATCCATGGGCAACCTCAAAATCCAAAGGAGGATTCATTTCCGTACTGTTTTGCAGGCTTATCTTGCTCTCCTCAGTAATATCAGAGAGACTTTTGTCGAGCTCCTCCCTTGAGATGTCTTTTATCTTGCCAAGCAAAATGAAAAAATTTACAGAGGTTTTATTTGAATGCTGTATTAAAACAGAAACAGAATTAACATAATCTGCAATTGAGAGCTTTGTCTGATCATTTAGATTTTTTTTGCCGCTTTCGCAGCTCCAAAGTCCTGTAAGCCAGCTTACAATAACAGCTGCTATTATAATCATGATTATTAAAGTTATTACAGGTTCTTTCCTGCTTCTTCGTTCCAAATAAATCCTCTTGTTTTTTAGCTAATTTAGTAATTTTATTTAACCTTTAAGACTATCCCGGTTTTTTGATTTTATTAAAAAACTTAAGATAAACAAACGGTGATACACCAATGGCATGTTTTAAACAATCTGCCTTTTTTAACTTTCCACCAAATCCTGTAAAGTTTACTGGTGGGCGAAGGGGGACTTGTTCTTTCGTCTCGCTTTGCTCGCTGCAGAGACGCGGACTCCTCCACTTCGCTGCGTCCGTCCTTTCAAGTCCCATTTAAAACATGCACCAATGGCATGTTTTAAACAATCTGCCTTTTTTAACTTTCCACCAAATCCTGT
>CAYNMO010000172.1:0-5459 GCA_964398155.1 uncultured Actinomycetota bacterium
AATACTTAAGGACCAGTTACTGGTAATCTTTCCCGGGCTTTGATTTATTATTTTGTTCTTTAAATTTTTAAAAAACAGTCAGCACACATTCCAAACTATATTGTTGTTGCTCTTAAAAGTTAAAGTTATTTTAAAATATATTTGTCCATACCTTTGGATTTTATTATGTTTCTTTCGGTATCAATAATAAGCGCCTCAACATTATCCAGCGAATTGACAAGTTTTATACCATCCTCCGGACCAAGAATATAAACTGTAGTAGCAAGTATATCTGCTATAGTCGCATTATTTGCAATTACAGTTGCGCTTATGCTCTTGTCAGCAATAAAGCCTGTTCTTGGATCTATCGAGCTGGATGGTTTTTCCTTAGAGTCAAAATACCTGTAATAGTTTCCTGAAGTTACAATTGATTTTCCGGCAAGAGCAAACTCCACGATTTTTTCTGTATTGTCAGAATTTTCAAGGCTTGTATTCCAAAGTCCGCCGTCCGGTTTCTTGCCAAGTGCTGTAATATGTCCTCCAAGATTTACAAAGGCATTACGCACTCCCTGACTTTTTAAAGTCTCTATAATTCTGTCCACTATATATCCCTTCATAATTCCGCCCAAAGTAACTGACATGCCTTCTTTTTCAAACTTTATGGTGCTGCCGCTAATCGTGATTTTATCTGAACTAACCAGATTTAGCGCCTCAAGAATTTTTTGCTTTTGGACTTGCGAGCTTTCATCCTGCAATCCTCCAGACCAAAGTGCAAGTATCGGGTTTATTGTTATATCAAAAACGCCAATTGTTATTTTATTGTAGTCCTTTGAAAGCTTGATCATTTCAATGAGATCTTTCGGTGCATTTTCAATAAAACCATTGGTGTTTAATTTTGCAACAGGACTTTCAGGATCGGAATTAGATGCAATTTTTGATATTTCGTCTATCTTTGCAAACCCGGAGTCGAGAATTTTCTCATAATTACTGTCCAAATCTGCATATATTACTATATTTACGCTTGTACCTATTTTTTCAAGATTTTTTTCATATCTTTGCAGAGGCTGCCTGCATCCTGAAATCGAAACAGCAGAAGCTGCTAATATTACCAATGCTAATGCCAAGATAGCTGACTTTAAAACAGGATTTTTGCCCTCTTTCAAATTTTTTTTAAAATTGCTCATTTTTATCTCCTCATTATTTCAAGCATTCCCTGGCTTCTGCTTTTTTATAATAATTTCAAACCTTAAATCAGATCAGTATTAGAATAATTTTAGTTTTAATAATTCTTTATTAAAATTTTAAGTAATAGTAAATTTTTTAGCTAATGAATTCAAAATATGAAAAAGTAACTTCAGCGACAGCCATCAGCTTTTTACGATTACGCTGCTGGCTCAGTTTTTTTAAGACCTGAATTTTTAATTATTTTTGGGGCCTTAAGAAACAACAGCATAATTGCCGCAAGCAGTGCCAGAGATGAACCGACGATAAAAGCTGTTTTAAATCCGGCTGCCTTCCAGATAAAACCAAACACAAGAGATGCAGGAAGTGCCGAAATGCCTATAGCCAGATTGTAGAATCCATATGCCAGCCCCCTGTTTTCTTTTCCTGCCATGTCTGCTACAAGTGCTTTTTCAACGCCCTCTGTAAGACCAAAAAACAATCCGTAAAATAAAAACAAAGCCCATATCTGCCAGCTTTTATTGGCAAAGGCAAACCCGAAATATGTTAAAAAATATACTACCCATCCTGTAATTATTAGTATCTTTCTGCCGACTTTATCAGAAATATTGCCTCCTATTATGCTAAAGAGCACTTTTGAAGCATGAAAAGCCGCCCATAATATGGGAATATATGCCGTTTTTATGCCCAGATCAGATGCCCTAAGAAGAAGGAATGCATCAGTTGAGTTTCCGAGTGCAAAAATTATTAAAATTATTAAAAAGTAATTAAACCTGCCGCCCAGTTTTTTAAAATCCCTAACATTTAATACAGGCTCTTTCTTTTTTAACTCTTCGGACTGCGATGCCGGTTTTTCAATTGTAATTGCCGCATTACAAGACGAGTTTTTTAATTTCGAGCCTGTGACTTCTTTTACTCCAAAGAGAATGAGTAAAATTACAATTGCTCCGGGGATATATGAGAGGAGGAATATCTTTCTTATGTCCAGAAGAAAGACTGACATTAGAAGACCCGCAATTAGCGGGCCAATTACCGCTCCTGCATGGTCCATGGCTCTTTGAAATCCAAATGCATGCCCTCTTCTGTCTTCAGGTGCCAGATCGCATATCATGGCATCTCTTGGGGATGTCCTTATCCCCTTGCCAATTCTGTCTGCAAACCTGAATCCAAGAAGAAATCCCCATGAGGATGCGATTCCTATAAGCGGTCTTATGATATTGGATAATGCATAGCCTGCCAGTACAAAAACTTTTCTTTTTTTTGCCTTGTCAGATATCCATCCTGAAAAAAGCTTTATAATGCTGTTAAAGCTCTCTGCTATTCCTTCAATAATTCCGATAAAAGAAGCGCCAAGCCCCAAAACAGACTTTATAAAGACAGGGATTAACGGATATATCATTTCCGAGGCCATGTCATTAAAAAGACTTACAATTCCCAGAATATATATACTTATCCAGTTCCTGTCTCTGCTGACTCTGTCCTTGTTTTTCATATTATTTCTGCCGACTCTCGTTTAATAACTTAGTTTATAATAAAAATTTGTTCAAATTAAACTTAACATTTTCAAAAAGTACGGCCCCTTTGGGTAAAAGAGGGGCAAGGCATTTAGTTCATTATGGTTGATACCTGATTATATTCAGACCGTTCGTAACTAAAAATCAGGTACGCTTCGATAAACAAATTTATAATATGCTCGGGGGAAGTCCCTTTATAATGATAATTCTTTCTCATTAAACCTCATTTAAAATGATCATATCCGCATCATATCGATGAAGGATCTGACAGGCTACCGCCACCCCCTGCGCTAATTATTAACAGAAAAATTAATTAATCCGACAGTAATTTTTCATTAACTTCTATAGACAGCAATCATATTAAAAAATAATTTCAAGTCAAAAAAGATTTTAAACTCCTTAAATATAAAATAACTGTTTTAAATTTAAAAATAAATTAAAATCTGTTATCTTTAGAAAGAAATTTTTTAAAAAAAATAATTATATATTTCTTTTTAGCACAAATATTATAACTAGTTGTAATTAGAATATTATCAATAATATATTTTTTGTGAGTGAAAATATCAGATATGGTCGTCATTAAAATAAAAAACAGCAGTAGAGCTTCCACGGAAACCGTCATGGATATAGCCGGCTATATATTAAATGAAAAAGCAGTCATCCTTCCGGCAAAAACTATTTACGGTTTAAGCTGCATGTACAACAGTGCCCCGGCATTAAAAAAAATATACAAAATAAAAGAAAGAAAAAGTGACCTTCCGTTTATAATACTATTCTCCAAATTAAAAAATATTGAAAAATTTGCCGAGAAAGTAAGCGGTGATGCCGCAATATTAATAAAGCATTACTGGGATTGCGACGAGCCGGCACCTTTAACTATTATTTTTAAAAAAAGTCCCTCTCTTGAGGATTTTATAACTGGCGGCAGAGATACAATCGCTATCAGAAGAGCTGAATTAAAATTTGTAAGAGACGTAATAGATGCTTCCACACCTATTGTCTCGACAAGCGCAACTATTTCGCAGACTGATGTAATGCCTCACAAATTAAAAGACATACCGGAAAAAATATTAAAAAAAGCTGATCTTACAGTAGAGCTTGAAGAGGGTCTGCTTGGCATTGAGTCTACCATAGTGGACGCCTCAGGCAGTGAAATAAAACTGATAAGGGAAGGCGCTGTAAAATTCGATGACATATTGCAAAAATTAGAAATAAAAATATAATAAACTCACTTATTTTTAAATTTACTTACTCTTTATTTTTATAGAAAGGATGTTTTTAAAGTGCAGATATTTAACTTACAAAGCCAGGTTTTAAATAATAAGTCAGACAAAGAAGTCGAAGACATAATAAAAAAGGAAATTGACAGGCAGAACAATAATATAACCCTTATTGCAAGTGAAAATTATGCATCTCCTGCTGTTCTGGATGCAATGGGATCTGTTTTTACAAACAAATATGCAGAAGGATATCCAAAACACAGATACTATGAGGGCTGTGAATATGTTGATGAAATTGAAACGCTTGCAATTGAAAGATTAAATCAGGTATTTGGTTCAGAGTATTGCAATGTACAGCCGCATTCCGGTGTTCAGGCAAATACTGCCGTTTTCCTGGCAATCCTTAAGCCTCATGACAAGATCCTAAGCATGAATTTAAAAGATGGAGGGCACTTAAGCCACGGTAATGTCATGAACATTTCAGGCCGGTATTACGAAGTTCACTTCTACAATGTAGACAAAGAAACAGAACAGATAGATTATGAAGTCATTAGAAAAATGGCAAAGGAAATAAGGCCCAAACTAATTATTGCAGGGGCAAGCTCTTACCCAAGAACAATAGACTTTGTAAAGTTTCGTGAGATTGCTGATGAAATAGGGGCATATCTTATGGCTGACATTGCCCATATTGCAGGACTTATTGCAGGAGGAATGCATAAAACTTCAATCGGGCTGGCTGATTTTACAACCGGAACAACCCACAAGACTTTAAGAGGGCCAAGGGGCGGATTTATTATAGCAGATAAAAAATATTCAACCCTTCTTAATACAGGAATATTTCCCGGAACACAGGGAGGGCCTCTTGTTCACATGATTGCTGGAAAAGCTGTAGCATTTAAGGAAGCGCTGGAGCCATCCTTTAAGGATTACGCAAGAAATATTGTTGAAAACAGTAAAGTTCTTTGTGAATTTCTTAAAAATGATGGGTTTAGAATAGTATCGGGCGGAACAGACAATCATTTGTTTTTAATTGATCTCTCAGACCTTAATATGACTGGCCAGGATGCTTCAGGTACACTTGCCGCACACAATATAGTACTCAATAAAAATGTCATTCCCTTTGACAAACTTAGCCCTAATCTTACAAGCGGTATAAGAATTGGAACAGCTGCTGTAACTTCAAGGGGCATGGGAAAAGAAGAAATGATAAAAATAGGCGAATGGATCTCATATGTCCTTAAGAACTGGCAAAATTCGACAAAGACAGCACCAATAAAGGAAAAAACTCTTAAGCTGGCAGACGCATTCCCTGTTTATACTTATTAATTCAAATTAAATAACAGCCAAAAAGGTTTTTGACACAGATAAGCACATTGCCGTAAACAATGCTATAAGTTGTATGAGTGGCTGGCTTTATACAATGCCAATAATAAGAGAAGCTGCTATATCAATAAATAATTCTAATTTGCCGTTATTTAAAAATAACATTTTTAAATAACGATTTTAAATTGCTGCACAAGTTTTATGCCTTCCTAGTGAAATTCTTCTTTTATTCTTGCAAGAA
>CAYNMO010000173.1:0-5431 GCA_964398155.1 uncultured Actinomycetota bacterium
AAAAAAAAAAAAAAAATGAGCAGAAAAGAAAAAAAAAAAAAAAACAGGATCAGAATTTTTTTCCTGTTTTTTTTATTTTTAGCTGCTTTTGCCTATATAATATTCAAGCTTGTATCAATACAGTATATTTCTGCTGAAAAATACAAAATAGAGGCAGAATATCAGCATAAAGACAGTTTTTCTCTAAAATCCAGAAGAGGTAAAATTCTCGACAGAAACAGAATTGAACTTGCATCAAGCATTATCGAAAAAACAATAACGGCAAACCCGAAGTTAATCAAGGATCCCGTAAAAGCTTCCGAAGATCTGGCAAAAATTTTATTAATTGACAAGGATGAACTTGCCAAAAAACTATCCGATAAAAATATAGGTTTTATGTACATAGCAAGAAAAATAAATTCAATTGATGCCGCTAAAATATCTGATCTTAAACTGGACGGTATATATATAGAAGATGAAAGTAAAAGATATTATCCCCAAAATGATCTTGCAAGTACGCTGATAGGTTTTACGGGGACTGATAATATAGGATTAACAGGACTGGAATTAAATTATGAAGAGATATTAAGGGGAATTGACGGAACCAGCTCCGGACAAAAAGATGTATTTGGTAAAATAATACAGACAAATTCAGAAAATTACAGCCCTCCGGTTGATGGCGGCGATATTATTCTGACAATTGACTCACAAATACAGTATTATGCACAAAAAAGATTAAAGGAAGTGGCTGATAAATATAAATCCGAAAGAGCAATAGCTGTATTAATGAATCCTAAAACAGGTGAAATATATGCTTTGGCCCAATATCCGACTTTTGATCTAAATAAATATGCCAGCGTTGATCCTAAAAATTACAATAATCTTGGGATATCATTTGTATATGAGCCTGGCTCAACTTTTAAGATAGTAAATATTTCATCTGCTCTTGATAATCAGTGTGTCAGCACGAGTCAGATATTTCATCTGTCTCCTTCAATAAAAGTAGGTGACAGAGTGATTGAGGAGATACACAGAACTTATGGAGTAGATTATCAGTTAAAAGATATAATCAAATATTCCAGCAATATTGGAGCAGTCACTGTTGCTCTTTCTATGGGAAATAAATTATATTATGAAAGTATGATCAAATATGGTTTTGGAAATTACTCTGGGGTTAATATGGCCGGAGAAGAAAAAGGTCTTGTCGCCGATTATAAAACATGGCCGGTATCTGCGATAGGAGCTATGGCAATAGGTCAGGGTATCGGGGTTACTCCCTTGCAGCTTGTCAGAGCCGTCAGTGTAATTGCAAACGGAGGTTATCTGGTCACCCCTTTTGTTGTCAGTGAAACAAAATCGGCAAATGGCACAATTGAAAAAAATCAGGTTAAGAGTACTCAGATTATCAGCTCTCAGACAGCTCAGGATGTAAAAGATATGATGCTCTCAGTTGTAGAGGATGGGACAGGAAAACAGGCTCAGATTGAGGGTGTGAAAGTTTGCGGTAAAACAGGAACCGCACAAAAATCAAATTTAAACAGTCCCGGATATGATGAAGGTCTTGTAATTACATCTTTTGTTGGATTTGCACCTTATGATAATCCTGAAGTTGCATGTATAGTAATAATTGATGAACCTAAAGGGAATGAAGATGAAATTTGGGGAGGAACTGTTGCTGCTCCTGTTTTCTCAGATCTGGTTAATTTTGCATTAAATAAAATTCATTGATTAATTTTAAATTTTATCAAATTTTATTTATTTTTTTTAATAGAACTTATAAAAATGGTGTTGTATAATTTGACTTTTTAAGGCAGTTATACTGACAAGGGAAGTTGCAAATAATGAAATTAAACCAGTTGTTAAAAAACATCAAGCCTCTTGAAATTATCGGTGATACAAACAGAGATATTCATGACATTTCTTATAATTCCGCAAATATCAAAAAAGAGGATTTGTTTATTGCTATTTCGGGGTTTAAAAAAGACGGGCATGATTTTATAGCAGAGGCGGTAAAAAATGGAGCCACTGCTGTTGTTACTCAGAAGAAATTAAAATCAGACAACAGTTTTACCCAGATAATTGTGTCCGATACAAGAGTGGCTCTTGCAAGAATAAGCAATAATTTTTATGGCAATCCGTCAGCAGATTTAACCTTAACTGGAATTACTGGTACAAATGGGAAAACAACAACTACTTTTCTTATAGATTCTGTCCTGAAATTTGCAGGGAAAAAGACATCAATAATAACTACAATAGATTCATATGTTCTGGACAGTAAGATATCTTTTGACAGGACAACACCAGGATCTCTTGAATTAAACAGATTTTTAAGTGAAAGTGTCAGAGCCGGTGCAGAATTTTTAACAATGGAAGTTTCTTCACACGCTGTCGACCTGCACAGAGTTGATTTTCTTGATTTTGATTTTTTTATTTTTACTAATCTGACTCAGGATCATCTTGATTATCATGAAAACATGATGAATTATTTTAATACAAAAAAAAGATTGTTCGTAAAAGAGTTTAGGGAGCTGTATTCAGGTAAAGGTGCGGTGATAAATGCAGATGATATTTACGGTAAAAGACTTCTTGACGAGACAGATCTGCAATCATTAAGCTATTCTGTTCTTTCTAAAAATGCTGATATTGCTGCAGAAAATATTTTAAGCACAACCTCTGGAATTGAAATGGATGTAATTATTAAGAACAGAGGCAAAATAAAAGTAAAGTCAGAGCTTTGCGGATATTTCAATGTTTACAATATTCTCGCAGCCATAGGGTCCTGTGTTTTTTTGAATATAGATATGGATAATATCCAAAAAGGAATAGCAGAGATGCCTGGAGTCAGCGGAAGATTTGAAAAAATCAAGGAAATAGATGATTTTACTGTTATTGTTGATTATGCACATACTCCCGATGGTTTGGAAAATATATTAAAAACTGCGAGTTCTATTTTAATTCCTGGCTCAAGAATTATAACTGTTTTTGGCTGTGGAGGGGACAGGGACAAGACAAAGAGGTCTATAATGGGCGGTATTGCTGGAAAAGTTTCTGATTTTATTATAATCACATCAGATAATCCAAGGACCGAGGATCCTGAATCTATAATCAGTATGATTGAATCCGGAGTAAAAGAAAGTGGAAATAAAAACTATTTAAAAATACCTGACAGAACAATTGCAATTGAGAAAGCATTAAATGCCGCAGATAAAGACGATATTGTTATAATTGCAGGCAAAGGACACGAGGATTATCAGGAGTTTAACGGATACAGGATTTACTTCAGTGATCAAAAAATAGTAAAAGAATGGGTGCGCAAAAGCAAATAAGATGGAAAGTATTTTAATAAATAAAATTTTAAACTGGACAGGGGCCAGACTGCTTTGGGGCAATAAAGAAAGCTATGTAAGTTCTTTTTCAACCGACAGCAGAACAATTGGCTTAAATGATTTTTTTATTCCGGTGACAGGCGAGAATCATGAAGGGTCTGATTTTATAATTGAAGCCATCAGAAAAGGCGCCGGAGGTTTTGTTTATAGTAAAAATCAAAATAATATCACTGATGTCTTAAAACTTGTTAAAAATGATTTTCCTGAAGTGACTGTACTGGAATCCGGAAATACTCTGGATTTTTTTAAGAATACCGCCGGAGGATATTTAAAACAATTCAATGCCATATCTATAGGAATTACCGGAAGTGCCGGCAAAACAACTACAAAAAATTTTATTGTCAGCATTTTAAAAAGAGTTTCTGATACTGTTTTTTCACCCGGTAATTTTAATAATGAAATCGGAATACCAAAAACCATATTTGAAGTTGTTGAGCTCGGGATGAGAGCAAAGGGGCAGATTGCCGATCTATCACAAATATGTAATTTAAAATATGGAATAATTACAGGAATTGGCCCTTCACATCTTGAATTTTTTAAAAATGTGGAAGAAATAGCTCTTGCAAAAGCAGAAATAGGAGAAGTGATTAATAAAAATAACGGTATTCTTTTTCTAAACGGAGACGACAGGTATAGCGAAATTATTGAAAAAACCATAAATTGTGCTTCCGAAAAGTGTGGATGTGGTGCTGGTTTTAAATACAATTTTACAAATTATAAATGCGACCGTAATGCAGTTTACGATTTTGACTTAAATATGTTTGACAAAAATATCGAACATATAAATCTGGATATGCCAGGCTTTCATAATGTGTATAATTCGTTACTGGCCGCAGGTCTGTCTCTGCATCTTGGAATTGAACCGTCATTAATAAAAAACTCAATTAGCGAGACAGTGGCAGAATCACTTAGAATGCAAATAATAGAAAAGAATGAGAAAGTTATCCTAAATGACTGCTACAATGCAAATCCGTTATCCGTAAAAAGCGCAATTGATTCACTGGCCGTTATTTCAAAAAAAAGAAAAATGAGAAGCGTCGCTGTTCTTGGGGATATGTTAGAATTAGGAGATGAAACTGAAAAGCTGCATGAAGAAATAGGCAGCTATCTTTCTGAAAAAAACATAGACATTCTTGTTGCATTTGGGAAAATAGCAATAAATATATTTAACAAGTTTGAAAGTACTCGTCAAAATAAAATAAAAAGCTTCTATTTTGATAAAAAAGAAAAGATGTTAAGTGAAATTGGGGAAATTATTAAACCAGGTGACGCGGTTTTAATAAAAGGCTCAAGAGCAAATAAAATGGAAAATATAATAGATTACATTTAGGAAGATAAAAGATGAATTGGATATTTCTTTCAACAATAATTAGCGGAGCTATATCAGTAGTCTTGACGGTCTTTTTAATAAATTTTCAGAAGAAAAGACATATTGGGAAAAGCATAAGGCTTGATGGGCCAAAATCTCATTCTGTTAAAGCTGGAACTCCCACAATGGGAGGCATTATTTTCCTGATTAGCGGAGTATTTTCCTACGCGGCTGTAACAATTTTAAAATATTACAGATATGAGGAATTTGATGTTAAGGGAGTCTTTGCATTGTCTGTTTTTGTCCTGTGCGGCCTGATAGGATTCATTGATGACCTTATAGGCCTTAGGAAAAACAGAAATCTGGGGCTTAGAGGCTGGGTAAAGATTGGACTTTTAATAGCGGTCTGTATATATTTCATATTGTTTTTAAAATTTGTACTGCATTTTCCAACAACTATCAGCATTCCTTTTACAAGCCATGTTTATGATATAGGATACTGGTATTATGTTGTAGTTGCTTTTATTATTTTAAGCACCACTAATGCAGTAAATCTTACCGACGGCCTTGACGGTCTGGCCGCAGGTACATCAGCAATAGTGCTGGCTGTTTTTGCATTTATTGCTTTTCTTGAATGGTCTGTTTTAAGCATAAAACCGGATATTGATATTGCTATTTTATGTGGCTCAGTAGTGGCTGCCTGTATAGGTTTTTTATGGTGGAATACTTCACCTGCCGAAATTTTTATGGGGGACAT
>CAYNMO010000174.1:0-5412 GCA_964398155.1 uncultured Actinomycetota bacterium
AATTTGCTTTGTATTGCACCCTGGGCAACTGTGACTATCTCTTCTGTAACTTTCAGAGAAGTATGTGTCACGTCATCATTTATTCCAAGAGTAAAACCATTTGCAGGCTTGTCCAGTTTTAAATTTTCAAATACAGCTTTTATTTGTCCCGGGGTGGTGTCCTTTGAACCAAGTCCGTATCTTCCACCTACAACCAGAGGAGCATTTTCCATATTATAAAATAAAGTTTTAATATCCTGATACAGGGGCTCGCCAAGTGAGCCTGGTTCTTTTGTCCTGTCAAGAACTGCTATTCTTTTAACAGACTTCGGGAAAACATTAAAGAAATATTTTGCAGAGAAAGGCCTGTAAAGATGCACATTGATTAGTCCGACTTTTTCACCATTTTTTCTCAGATAGTCTATAGTTTCCTGAATAGTTTCAGAAATAGAACCCATGGCAATAATTATATTTTCTGCATCTTTGTCGCCATAATAAACAAAAGGCTTGTAATCTCTGCCGGTAATCTTGTTGATTTCATCCATATAATCGGCAACAATTTCAGGAACTCTGTCGTAAAATACGTTTACTGCTTCTTTTGCCTGGAAGAAAATATCAGGGTTTTGAGCAGTTCCTTTTGTGTATGGATTATCCGGATGCATAGCTCTGTCTCTAAAAGCTTTCAGAGCTTTTTGATCTAAAAGTCCTGCAAGCACATCATAGTCAATTGTTTCTATTTTCTGAACTTCGCTTGAAGTCCTAAAACCATCAAAAAAATGAACAAACGGAATTCTTGATTTTATTGCTGCAAGATGAGCAATTGATCCAAGGTCCATAATTTCCTGGACAGAACTGGTTGCAAGCAATGCGGCGCCGGTTTGTCTGATCGACATTACATCTGAATGATCACCAAAAATTGAGAGCGCATGAGCTGCAAGTGCTCGAGCAGATACATGAAATACTCCAGGAAGCAGTTCGCCGGCAATCTTATAGATATTAGGGATCATCAAAAGAAGTCCCTGTGATGCAGTGAAAGTTGTTGTAAGTGCACCTGCAGAAAGCGAGCCGTGAACTGAACCCGCTGCACCCGCTTCAGACTGAAGCTCAACAACATTTACTCTTTGCCCAAAAATATTAGTTTTTCCACTGGCTGACCATTCATCAGCACTTTCTGCCATCGTAGATGACGGAGTAATTGGATAAATGGCAGCAACTTCCGTAAAGGCATAAGCAACATAAGCTGCCGCTGTATTGCCATCCATTGTCTGGGTTTTCTTCATATTACTTCCTGCTCCTTTTTTTAATAAATTTTAAAATAAAGATTTATCTCTTATTCTTATTATGATTTTTAAAATATTTTAAAAATAAAAAATCAAACACATTATTATAATGTTAATTTTCTTTATATCAAATATATCTTCCAATATTTGATATATATTTTCTATCCAGTTTCTGGTTGCCAATTGGCTAAAATGGTCTATTGTGGAAAATTTTAAGCTTGATTTAAACAAATAATTCACTAAAAACTTTAGTCATTCACTAAAAACTAATTAAGATATTTTTATGGAATTAGAAGCAGTATCCGGAGAATTTATATCATGAAGTCTTTCTTAATCCATTTTTAAATAAAATATCTTCATATTTTTAGAATTTATAAAAGCAATGTCCTTATTTTTGTTTTTGAATGGGAAAATCCCTCCCTTCCTGTTGTCAGTTAAGAATATTTTTAATTATTCCATAAACATACAAAACAATGCATTATACCATGTTTAAAGAATAAAATCTCAGTCCGACTGCACTCTCTCCAATAAAAATTTTATAAATTATGGCATCTGCCTTAATGCTGATTTATTAAAAACTCGAAAACAAAAAGATCCGATGGGGCATTTAAAAAAAATATGAATCAAATACAATAATCATATAGGCATAAATATATTTATAAAATTTATATTCATAAAATTTTGCATATGCCTGATTTTACCTTTCCAAAGTCTTCTTGCACATATATGATTTTATTATATAATTGCTAAAATTATTAATTATATTAGCAGGGTAAATAGTAATGCAAAAAAACATAATAGTAATGAAATTCGGCGGTACGTCAGTTGGCTCCATAGAAAAAATAAAAAAAGTTGCTGAGCGTGCTGTAAAATTAAAAAATGAAGGAAGCAATGTGGTGATAACTGTATCTGCCATGGGGGATACAACTGATGATCTGATAGAACTTGCATCGGGAATTTCCAAAAACCCACCCTGCAGAGAAATGGATATGCTGTTATCGACCGGAGAGCAGGTTTCATGTTCTCTTCTTGCCATAGCAATAAATGAAATAAACAGTAAAGCAGTTTCTCTCACTGGCTGGCAGGCCGGTATTATTACAGATGACACATTTTCTGATGCCAAGATAATAACCATAAAGAACAGCAGAATACTTGAGGAATTCAAGAAAGACAATATTGTAATTATTGCCGGTTTTCAGGGGATAACAGACAATATGGACATAACTACTCTTGGAAGGGGCGGTTCTGATACAACTGCTGTTGCCATAGCTGCAGCGTTAAATGCAAAGCACTGTGAGATCTTTACAGATGTTGACGGAGTTTTTACAACTGATCCAAATATGGTTTCTGAGGCAAAAAAAATAGATGTTCTTTCTTATGATGAAATGCTTGAGCTGGCTTCTTCCGGTGCCAAAGTTCTGCATTTGAGAGCAGTTGAATTTGCAAAGACACATGGAGTTAAAATTCATGTAAGATCCAGCTTTAATAATAATGAAGGGACTTGGGTAATGAATTCTGAAAAAATAAATGAAAAAATGGAGAAGGCTGTCGTAATAGGTGTTTCCTATGATAAAAATCAGGTAAAAATTTCTGTTTTTGGCATACCGGACAAGCCGGGTATTGCTGCTCAGCTCTTTAGCAGGCTTGCAAAAGCAAATGTAAATATTGACATGATTGTACAGAACGTCGGAGAAAAGGGTATTGCTGCAATTTCTTTTACAATTAAAAAAGAAGATTTAAAGACTGGTGAGAAAGTAGTAAAAGACCTTCAGGGGGAGCTTGGCATAAAACATATTGAAATAGATACAGAAATAGCAAAACTTTCAATTGTTGGAGCAGGAATGAAATCGCACCCCGGTGTGGCAGCAGAAATGTTTTCAAGCCTTGGAAGTCAGGGAATAAATATTGAAATGATATCTACTTCACCTATTATAATTTCCTGTGTAATCAGAAAAGATCGAATTTCAGAAGCAGTTAAATTGCTGCATGATGTATTTGGACTTGACAAACTATAAACAAAATAGTATTTATTTTTAAAAGGAGTGAATTTACTTGAAAGAATATAATGTTGCAATCGCAGGTGCTACCGGAGCAGTGGGAAGCGTATTTCTTTCTATTTTGGAAGAAAGAGGTTTTCCAGTAAAAAACCTTCTGCCGCTTGCTTCGATAAAATCAGCCGGTAAAAAAATTAAATTTAAGGGTGAAGAAATAGAAGTAAGAGAGATGACTAAAGATTCTTTTAGCGGCATCGATCTGGCTTTGTTTTCAGCAGGAGCTTCACGCTCTGTTGAGTTTGCAAAGCATGCAGTTGCAAGTGGGGCGGTAGTGGTTGATAACAGCAGTGCTTTCAGAATGGACCCTGACATTCCTCTTGTTGTTCCTGAAGTTAATCCAGAGGATGTATTAAAACATAAAGGTATTATTGCCAATCCAAACTGTTCCACAATAATAATGGTGGTTGCGCTTAAACCTGTTTATGATGTTTCAAGAATAAAAAGAATAGTTGTTTCCACCTATCAGGCTGTTTCCGGCGCCGGTGCAAAAGGAATAAGCGAGTTGGATGATCAGACGAAAAAAATTATTTCCGGACTTGAAAACGAGATAAGGTGTGAAGTTTTCCCTGTGAGAATAGCATTTAATGTTATCCCTCATATTGATGTTTTTCTTGAAAATGGATACACCAAAGAAGAAATGAAAATGGTTTATGAGACAAGAAAAATATTAGGAGATAATGATATAAAAATTAGTGCAACTACAGTAAGAGTGCCAGTATTTACTTCACACTCGGAATCTGTATCGATAGAGACTGAAAGAAAAGTAACTGTCTCTGAATGCCGGGATGCTCTAAGTAAAGCAGAAGGTGTTACATTAAAAGACGATTTTAAAAATAAAATTTATCCTACTCCTCTTGACTCATCCGGTAAAGATAATGTATTTGTCGGAAGGCTCAGAGAAGACATATCAGTTGAAAACGGCATTTGCTTCTGGTGCGTTGGTGACCAGCTAAGAAAAGGTGCAGCTCTTAATGCAATACAGATAGCGGAAGTCATGATAAAAAAAGGAATTATTTAATCTTTTGGCAGTTTGCTTTTATATTCGACAATTTTTGCCAGTCTTTCTTTTAGCACTTTTTCAAAACCTCTTTCGGTGGGCTGGTAGTATTTTCTTTCTTTTAGTTCTTCGGGTAAATATGACTGGCTGACAATTGCATTTGAATAGTCATGAGGATATTTGTATCCGCTGCCATACCCAATCTCCTTCATTAGTTTTGTAGGTGCATTTCTGATATGCATTGGAACAGGAAGAGTCATATGCTTTTTTATATCCATCATTATTTCATTGTATGCCTTATAAAGGGAATTGCTTTTTGGAGCCATAGCGCAATAAACGGCGGACTCAATTATTGCAAGATATCCTTCCGGAGGACCAATGAATTCGAAGCTGCTTTTTGCTGAAAGCGCAACAGAAAGCGCATTGGTATCAGCAAGTCCGATATCTTCAGCAGCAAATCTTACAATTCTTCTGATAATATATAAAGGATCTTCTCCTCCCTCAATCATTCTCATTGTCCAGTAGGCTGCAGCGTCAGGATCACTTCCCCGCATACTTTTGTGAAGCGCAGAAATAATATTATAATGTTCTTCTCCGTTTTTGTCATAAAGCAGAACTTTTTTCTGAATTATTGCTTCTATTTGGGCATCAGTAAAAGGTTTTCGATCAGTATTTTCTTTTGGAAGGCTGTTGCATGCGAGCTCAATTAGATTATAGGCTATTCTGGCATCGCCATCTGCAAACTGTGCAATAAATCTTAAAGCTGTGTTTTCTATTTTGAGATTGTAATTTCCAAGGCCGTTTGTTTTATCTGCGAGTGCTTTGTTTAAAAGTTCAAGGATGTTTTCTTCGCTCAGCTTGTTAAAAATAAAAACTTTACATCTTGAAAGAAGTGCGGAATTTACTTCAAATGAAGGATTTTCAGTCGTGGCTCCTATAAGTACAATTGTTCCGTTTTCAACAAAAGGCAGAAAAGCATCCTGCTGAGCTTTATTGAATCTGTGAATTTCATCAACAAAAAGGATGGTCTTTAAATTATTCTGCCTGAGCTCATAAGCAGCAAGCTCCATAACGTCTTTTATTTGTTTTATTCCGGCAATAA
>CAYNMO010000175.1:0-719 GCA_964398155.1 uncultured Actinomycetota bacterium
GAATTCTTAAAGAAGTTGAGTCCCAGACATGGACGGGCATAAAGAAAGAAATGCTTAACCAGACTATTCGCAGGAAACTTGGAGCGCAATGAGATTAAAGCAGAATCTAAAATTATCATGATAATTTTTATTTGTTAAATATGGGAGTGTGTAGAGTATAATATGGATATATTATTAAGTTTGAAAGGTTATTACAGAGATGAAAGCAGCGTTTTTAGTAGAACCCGGAAAGATTGAAATAAGGGAAGTTGAAACTCCAAAACCTCAAAAAAACGAAGTCCTTGTTAAGATTAAGAATGTTGGCATATGTGGTACCGATAAACATATTTATAAAAATGGTCAACTCGCCCTAACCAAAGTTAAGCTGCCATTTATCCTTGGGCATGAATGCTCTGGTGAAGTCGTCGAATTAGGGAAAGATGTAAAAGGAATAAAAATCGGGGACAGAGTTACTGTTGAGCCATCAAATACCTGTGGGATTTGTGAATTTTGCAAAAGGGGCCTTTATAATATATGTGTCGATTATATGCCTCTTGGCATGCCACCGGATAATCAGGGCGTAATGGCTCAATACATAGCGCATCGATATGACCGCTGTTTTTTACTTCCTGAAACCATATCCTTCGAAGGAGGAGCACTCATTGAACCACTTGCGATAGTCATGCATGCACTTAATCTGACAAACTTCAAAATTGGGGATGATGTATTAATATTAGGGG
>CAYNMO010000175.1:729-1345 GCA_964398155.1 uncultured Actinomycetota bacterium
TATCGGCCTTCTCATGCTGATGTTATTAAAAGCCATAGGTGCAGGCAGGTGCTTTATAAGCTCCGGTAATAATTTTAAACTAAACCTGGCCAGAAAAATGGGGGCAGACTTTGTTATTAATTCAAGTGAAAAAAACTTAACTGATGAAATAGCCAGGGCAACAGGCGGAGTCGGCGTTCCAATAATATTTGATGCAATCGGCACAAAAGAGACTGCAGAGAATAGTATTTTGCTTGCAAAAAAAGGAGCATTTATAATCTGGATAGGGGTCACTGCCGATAAAGTTACAATCAATATAGCTGATTTAATTATGAAAATGCTTACAGTCAGAGGAACAAGCGATTTTATAAATGATTTTCCAAAAGCTATTTCACTTGTGGGCAACAGGCGTCTGGCAATTAATTCAATAGTTACAGATTATTTTAATTTTCAAGATATAAATGATGCATTTAAGTATTCAACAGGCGGCAATAAAGAAAATATAAAAACAATGATAAGTTTTGATTAAATAAATCAAAACGGATTAAAAAAAGCAGGATAACTGTCGCCAATGTAATGCATGTAGGCCAAAACATCCGGAATTCCACGATCAAGAAATACGATGTCGTGCGCCTCT
>CAYNMO010000175.1:1355-5386 GCA_964398155.1 uncultured Actinomycetota bacterium
TACTTGTTACTAAACCCATGCTCAAAAGAGAAACGTCCTATAGCAGCCCCTGATAGATCTGTCTATATTAAAATTTTCTAATGCTTTTTTAATTATCCTTTAATTTAAAATTTATATGCTTTAAATGTATATAGATAAATAAAATCAATCGAAAGGTTTTAAAATTATAAAAGTAATTTATTTTACTCCATATTTTCTTCACTTTTATTTTATAAAATAATCTGCAGAATTTAAAAAAATATAATTCAAATATTTAGAGATAAATATATTTGAAAGGATGAGGAAATTGAAAATTAAGACAAAAATAAATAAAAAAGCAGTCATATCCATATTGTCCTGTATCTTAATAACATCTGTTATTTTTCTTAGTGCCTGCAGCCTTGGCAGCGATAACAAAAGTTCTGCAAGCATTACTAAGGAAGCCAGTGTTTCACAGTCTACTGTTATAGATAATAATACCGAATCAGCAAATGCAAGTTCTGAAGCAGTTGAGCTGGCAGGAACATGTCCTCGAGATAATAATTGCAGCTATCCAGGGAAATGTGCAATGTATACAGATTCAAATAATAATGGATTATGTGATCTTGGAGAATAAACTGGAGAAAGGATTAGTATATGTTAAATAGTTACCATACCATATTGATTGGTTTAATTATAATTGGCCTTTACAGCCTTACATGGGCTTTAGCAAAGTTTAAAAAAATTAAACTTGTCAGTCACAGAAAATTATGGAATATCCTGCTTCTGCTAAGTTTTTTAGTTTCAGGTCTTCTCGGTATTTTACTGGCAGTATTGCTGGACTTGAATTTATCGATTGCATGGTATAGAAGCTTTTTATGGCTGCATGTTGAATTCGGGATCGTAATGGGAGTAATTGCCGTATTTCATTTTCTGTGGCATAGCAGATATTACTTAAAAATCTTTTCAAGGAAAGAAGGTGTTAAAAAAGAATTATTAAAAGAAAAAACAGCCACATATAGCAAATCGATAAATGCAGAGATGGTAAAATAAAAGATATAGAAGATAATGTATCAGCAAAAATTTTTTAGGAGGCAGAAATGAGGATTTTAGGAAAATACTATACCTGGAGTACTGATACAGAGAGCATAATTGAAAAGTTAAGCCACTGTGATAAAAAATTGCTCCAAAGCAGCAATTAATCATCCAATAATAATTACCAGAGGTTAACGATTTTAAATACATGCTTTTTATTGTAAAATAACAAGCAAGCCTCAATATTCTTATACATGATTTGAGTAACTGCCATTATTTGTTTCTTCATCAGGATTGGAGTGATTAGAAATGAAAGGCAAGAAAAAATTATTTTTATTACTGCTAATTATTCTTATTATAATAATCATTGCTGTTATAGTGATTTTTACCTTTAAACCCAAACAGAAGGCTGATATTTTAGACACTGTATCATCCGCAGATACTCAGCCCAAACCTGTACCATCAACAACTCAGCCAGCCACAGCTGTGCCGCCTACGACTCAACCTGCGAGTATTTTCCAGGGATCTGTTGCCGGCGACTGGTCAGGGCAGGTGGCCGATGATCCGCCTTTTGACATAGCCGGAACATTTTCGGTTGCAATCGATGCTAAAGGTGATGTCAATGGTTCATTTGAGGGGTCGTATTCCGGCACTATAAAAGGACAGGTCGACTTAAAAGGTAATTTGTCAGCTAAGGGTACGGCGTCTGTTGGCGAAGTAACTTATGTGATTACCTGGAATGGAAAATTATCGGTCTCAGTAAATTCTTTAAGCACTCAGAGTGATTTGTCCGCTCCATTCATATCGGGAAAATTTTCAGGAAAGGGAGCTACTTCAAAGTAATTTTAAATATTCTTAAATAACTTTTACTATAAGTATTAAGAGCACTCCAGAGTAATATAGAATTTAAAATGTTATAATCTGAGGATTTGATGGATTTGCAAATCATATAGACAGGTGGCATGCCAAAGCAGCATAAAATAAATTTATTTCTTCCTTCGGGATGATATTTTAAAGCATAAAAGAAGATTGATTTAATATTTTAAAAGAAATTGTTTTTGAAAAATATGGCAAAACAGAAAAAAATATAAGAAATATTATCTTAGGGAGAGGGTAAAAATGGAATATCTGGAAGTAGGTAAAACAGGCGAAATAAGTGAAGGCACAATGAAGGCTTTTCAGGTTCAAGGGAAAGACATACTGGTTGCTAACTTGGGTGGAAAATTCTATGCTATCGGAAATAAGTGCACCCATTTGGGCGGAGATCTTTCAAAGGGCAGCCTGGAAGGTAAAATCGTTGTATGTCCAAAACATGGTTCAAGGTTTGATATTACAACCGGTGAAAGCACTTTAGGGCCTAAAATAGGATTTATAAAGCTTAAAACAAAAAATGAGCCTGTTTATGAAGTTAAAATTGAGGGCGACTCTATAAGGATAAATATTTAGAATATTTATCCTTAGTATTAACCTTTACATAAGTCAAAAAACAAATATAATGTTGTAAATACTTATTTGGTTTTTTAAGTATCATTTAATAAAAGACATCCCATCTTAATTTACCTTGTATAAATATGACACGATAGTAATAGGGGCAGGATTATCAGGGCTTACGGCAGCAAGTCTTCTTGCAAAAAGAGGTCTTAAAGTGGCAGTCATTGATAAAAATTTTACACCCGGAGGATCCTGCGGGATTTTTAAAAGGGACGGCGCAACCTTTGATCAGGGGACCGCAATGCTTTATGGATTTGGAGACAAGGGATTTAATCCGCATCGTTTTGTATTTAACTGCCTCGAAGAGCCCATTGACGTCATTAAACATGATATTCTTTACAGCGTAAATTTTAATGGGAAAAAATAAGATTTTTTGCTGACATTGAGAAGTTTGTCGAGGAGCTTTCCTCTGTTTTCCCAAATCAAAAAGACAACTTAAAAAGATTCTACTCTGATTTGGAAAAGCTCTACAATAAAGTAATGGTAGAAAAACCTACTTACGAGACACCAGATGAGGCAAATAAATTACTTGCTTTAAAGAAGCTGCTGGCAAATCCTATGGCTTATATCAAATTCCTGGGCTTTATGAATAAAAGCACCAGCAAGCTGCTTGAAAAATATTTTGATGATCCTGAGATATTTAAATTTTTTGATAAGCTGACTTCTACATATTGCTACACAACAGTATCTGAAACACCGGCGATATTATCGGCCGTTATGTTTGTTGACAATCATATTGGCGGAAGCTTTTACACTGCGGGCTCAACACTTTTTCTTCCCGGTACACTTGAAAAGTTCATAGAGGAAAATAAGGGAGAAATGATTTACGAGAAGGAAGTCAAAGAGATATTAATAGAAAATGGCAGAGCAACAGGTGTTTTGCTTGATGATGGCCAGCATATATATGGTGATAATATAATATACTCGGGGACTATATGGAATTTATATGACAGGATGATAGATAAAAAGCATTCCAACCCCAAAAGAAGAGAGTGGGCAAAAAAAATGTCCCCGACGTATCCAAGTGTGGTTTTCTATGCTCAGGTTGATGCAAATGTCATACCTGAGGGGACAACTCCTATTGAAATGTTTATAGGAAATACTGATGCAATAGATGAGTCTGAGATAACAGTTTATATATTCAGTATTGATGACAAGACATTATGCCCTGAAGATACGCATGTCATTATGGCCATCGGACCCTCTTTTAAGAACTGGCCAGAGTACAGTAAAGATGAAAAATACAGAGACGAAAAGTATCTTCTGGAGAAACAGGATCAACTGGAAAGAATGACCAGTGTACTTGAGAAGAATTTTCCGGGCTTTAAAAAAGCAATAATGCATGCGGAAATTTCTACTCCGGTAACTATCGAAAAATACACATTGAAAAATGGCGGGTGTGTTGCGGGTCCAAGGCAGTCTATAGGACAGCATATGTTTAACCGACTCCATATAAAGAGCGACTGGGAATCACTTTACTGCTGCGGTGAATCATGCACAATGGGAACAGGTTCGCCTGCAGTAACCGTGTCAGGTATCAGTGCTGC
>CAYNMO010000176.1:0-5378 GCA_964398155.1 uncultured Actinomycetota bacterium
GTAGCTTCTGTAGAAACATATCTAAAGTATGCTGAGGCAATAGGCCTTACAGCAAGTGCAGCATAGTAAAAGGATCAGTTGTATTTAAGAATTAATTATTGGCAGCAGAAATTAAAATAAGAAAGGGAGGTGGAAAAAATGGCAGTAGAGAAAACAATGGCATCTTCAAGTTTAGTAGATGTAATCGACAGAATTCTTGATAAGGGAGTTGTAGTTGATGCATGGGTTAGAGTATCTCTAGTAGGTATTGAATTACTTGCAGTTGAAGCAAGAGTAGTTGTAGCTTCTGTAGAAACATATCTAAAGTATGCTGAGGCAATAGGCCTTACAGCAACAGCTGAGTAATTAAGCAAATAAAGGAATTTTTGCCGAGTTTTCCTTGAGCCATGATTTGGTGGTGGCAGAAAGCAAGATTCGCCAACAGTTCCTTAATAAACTTTCTATACCACAAATTTCTATCAGTAAGGCTGTTATTTAAAAACAAAAAGAAAAAGTGTGATTAAAAAAATGCTTTTAGAAAATAGTACAGAAACAACAGCAAAAAATATTATTTCATCTTATGAAATAAGGATAAAGAGTATCGGATCTATTTTCGATACTACACACGAGCTCCTGCAGAGCTTTAAGGATTCCTTTCTCGACAACAAACAGGACAGGGAAAAATCCATATCACAGTTAAGAGAAAATCTTGCTAAAAATGAGTCTCTGCGAAGAAATGATTTTGACAGTATGATGAAAGATATTCTCATAATGCAGGACAAGAGAGAAAAAGAAGTTTGGGGTATGTTAAACGGATATCTTGATGGGCAAAAAGAAATGTCACAAACGCTTGGCAAAAACTTTGACGAGTTTAAAGATTCCATGATAGCCGGTGATTCCAGGAGGCTGGAAGAGTTTAAAGACACAATGAAGAACATTCTGGACAGGCAGACGGAAAGAAAAGAAGAAGTTGTAGCCAAATTGAAAGAGTTTCAGAAGGAACGTGAAGAAATGTCTGTTGAGTTAAAAACACTTTTTGAAGGCGGGAGAAAGATACGTATCGCCGATGTCAAATCGATGATAAAAAGATTTAAAAAGCAGGATAACGAGCGTCTAGCCCTTCAAAAAGATAGAAAAGCAGGGATCAGCAAGAAGCTGATTGACTTCAGGAAAGAAAGGCTGGAAGCAGCCATGTACTGGAAAAATTCTGAGAAAAAAAATAGCCAAAACGAGAAGGAAACCAGCGGATACAACAGGTTTATAGTTAAGGCATTAATACGAAAATTCTTAAAATAAAATTTAAATAAATATAATTAAAATGTCATTATTCATTGAGTCGTGACAATAACGGGGGGGGCTGAATTAAGATGGGTGTTGCATCTGATATGAAGAGATTAAGTGCGGATATCGTTAGTTCGCATAATGGACGGGTAAATATGGTTGCGCAATTGGAAAAAAATACAAATGACAAGTTAAAAGGATTTAGAAACGAACAAAACAAAATGGCCAGCGATCTTATGAAAAGTTTCAAAAAAGAAGAAGCCGACAGGCTTAAAGAATTTAATTCAATGATGTCTGATATTAATCAGGAAAAGTCTGACAGGATCAAACAGCAGGAAGCTGATATGCTAAAAGCAGAGACTTTAAGGCTTAAAGAATTCAATTCGCTGATGTCAGACATAAAGAAGCAAATGGATGACAGAATCAAACAGGGAGAAGACGGCAGAGCCAAAGGAGAGGCTGACAGAATGAAAGAATTTAATTCAATGATGTCAGACATAAAGAAAGAAATGACTGACAGAATCAAACAGGGAGAAAACGACAGAAAAAAAGGCGAAGCTGACAGGCTTAAAGATTTTAATGCTCTGATGTCTGAAATCAAACAGGAAAAGTCTGACAGGATAAAACAGCAGGAAGCCGACATGCTTGAAGCTGAGACAATGAGGCTTAATGTATTTAATTCTCTTATGGCTGATATCCGCAATGAAATGGATGACAGAATCAAACAGGGAGATGCCGGCAGAGCCAAAGGCGAAGCCAGCAGGCTTAAAGAATTTAATTCAATGATGGCTGATATTAAGAAATTTGTGGATTTTGAAAATAAAAAAACTGTTAATGACCTTGCCACGGAAACAGGCGAGCTGCTTGGTAAAATAAGGGTTAGACAGGATGAAAGAAAAAAGGAGCAGGACGCCAGAAATAAAGAAGTAATGATGCTTCTAAAGGGATTTAATTCAGAGAGAAGTAAAATGGCTGAAAGCTGGCTGGGAATGTCAAAAAAAAAGAACGCAGCATCTGTTACTCCAAAGGTTGAAGCAGTTATAAAAGCCAGACCTGTAGAAGAGAAAATAGCAGAAGTTGTGATAAAGGAAAACAAAATAGTATCGGAACCTGAAGCTATAGTGGTAAAGGAAATACCAGTAAAAGAGGTTGCAGCATTAGTGGTTGAGAAAAAAGAAGTCATAGTGTTATCTGAGGCTGAGGAACTGGAAGCAAAAATATTGAATTTTGTCGGCAGACATCCTAAAGGTGTAAGAGTTGGGGATATGGAAGAGCCTCTTGGAGTTCACAGAATGAGAATAGGCCAGGTAGCAAAGAAAATGCTAAATGACGGTAAGTTAAAGAATGCAGATAATTTATATTTTCCGATAAAAAAATAATTAAGAGAGTCTGAATTATCACAGGATGGGCAGGATAAAACAATATAACTGAACAAATAAAAGATAAAAAAGACGGAGGAAATGAGACGAAAATGACTACTGAAACATCAACTACTTTAGAATTAAGTCCTTTTCCGGATTTTGTCGAAACAAAATACGTCAAAGATATTACCAAGAGGGCCCTCTCTTATATAAACGCCGGGTTTCCGGTGCACTTCAGGGGGCCTTCAGGTACCGGTAAGACTACTTTTGCCATGCATTTAGCCAGTAAAATAGGAAGACCCATCGTAATGATTCATGGTGATGAAGAATTTACGACATCCAGTCTTGTTGGAGGTGAATACGGGTACAGGGTCAGGAAGGTTGTTGATCGTTTTATTTCCCGTGTTTATAAAATGGAAGAGGATTTGGTAAAACACTGGGTGGATAACAGACTGACAATAGCCTGCAGAAATGGATATACATTACTTTATGATGAATTTACCCGTTCAAGGCCCGAGGCTAACAATGTACTCCTTTCAATTTTACAGGAAAAGATAATGGATATGCCGGCAGGAAGAGAAGGCGAACCTTATTTAAAGGTTGACCCTAATTTTACTGCCATTTTCACAAGCAATCCAGAAGAATATGCCGGTGTTCACAGAAGCCAGGATGCCTTAAGAGACAGAATGGTTACAATGGATTTGGACTTCTTTGATTATGAGACAGAAGTTGCAATAACTGAGGCAAAATCCAAACTTCCCAAAAAAGATGTGGAGACAATAGTAAAAATTGTAAGAGGACTTAGAGAATCAGAAAAGTGTGAGTACGCGCCTACAATTCGAAGCTGTATTATGATTGCCAAAACTATTAAGGTTCAAAATGCCTCTACTTTTAAAAATAACAAGACTTTTATACTGGCCTGTGAGGATATTTTGACTTCAGAAACAAGCAGAGTCGGCTCCAAGACCAATCAGTCAAAGGTAAAAGAACTTGTAGTGGCATTAATTGGCAAGTACGGAACCAATCCTGAAAAATAATTTTGGTCATTTTATTAATTTTTATTAGGAAAGATGAAAATGGTAAAAAGGATAACTGAGGTACACAATTTAAGTAATTTAAGAACTGTAAATAATCTAAAAAAAGGAACCGGTCCTCTGACTGGAAGCGGTGCGTGCCTGGGAATGTATATTTTGTATAAACAAAAAGAAATTCTTGAAAAAGAGTCATATGTTCTAGAAAAGAGAAAATCAGGAAATCAGACAAAGATTGATACTATTAATGAAAAGTTAAAAGAACTGGAAAAAAATGTAAAGCAAAAAGATGGCACTGAAGTAACCAAAAGAAAGCTTGATAACAAAAATACAAAAACAATATTTTTAAAATATTAAAATATTTATTGTGAATTTATAAATTAAAATATTTTTTAATTTGTGGGGATTTTTTTTTAAAAAAGGGGGAATTTAGGACATGATAAACAATAAAGACACAAAACAGAATAAAGATCTTGATTTTGGTTTTAATCTGGGGGGTATATTTGAAGGAATTGAGAAGTTAATTGACCTTGCAGCTGAAGTTAAAAAACAGGGTGGAGAAATTAAAAAAGAAGGTAATATAAATTTAGACCTGGGAAATATTAAAAAAGGCGCAACAGGGGTATATGGTTTTTCAATAAAAACAGCTGCAGGTGGAGAGCCCGTAGTTGAATCTTTTGGAAATATCAGAAATACACCAAAGGGCCCGACTGTTGAAGAAGAAAGAGAGCCCATTACAGATGTTTTTGATGAAAAGGATGATATTAAAATCTATGTTGAAATGCCTGGAGTAAGCAAGGAGGACATAAAACTTGATTTAAAAGAAGATCTTCTTGATATATCTGCAAAAAATAACAAAAGAAATTATCGCAAGGAGCTTCTGCTTGCATCAAAAGTCAATTCACAAACTCTTGAGTGGGATTATAAAAACGGCATATTAGAAATTAAAATAGAGAAAAATAAATAATGGAAGAAACCAGTAAACATTTAATTTTAAAGGTAAAAGAAGCTTTATCAAAGGATGTCGGCAGAGTTATTGCAAGGATTGACCCTGCAGACATGAAGATTCTTCAGTTGGAAGTTGGAGAAATTATTGAAATTGAAGGGAAAAGAAAAACTCCTGCCAAAGTAATGCCCTCTTATTTTGAAGACAGAGGAAAAAAAATTATACAGATAGACGGAATATCCAGAGAAAATGCGCAGATAAGCCTCGATGAAAAAGTAAAAGTTATTAAAATTAAATGCAAACCGGCAAATAAAATAACAATTTCTGCATTATCTGGTTCAGGTCTACTTCAAAAAGATAAAGATACCCAGTATATAGGCAGCCTGATTGAAGGTCTGCCAATAACTGTCGGAGATAGAATCAGGGTTAATTTTTTTGGTGCAAGAGCTTTCGATTTTAAAATAGTTGACACAATACCTTCCGGTATTGTTTTATCAGGGCATTCCACACTTGTAAAAATAAAATCCAGTGACCCGGAAAAAAGCAGATCAGATAAAGTTTCCTATGAAGATATCGGAGGACTGGGGCCAAAGATTCAAAGGGTCAGGGAGATGATAGAGCTTCCTATAAGATATCCTCAATTATTTGAAAGATTAGGCATAAATCCCCCCAAGGGGGTTTTGTTATATGGCCCTCCAGGTACAGGAAAAACATTGATTGCCAGGGCTGTGGCAAATGAAACTGATTCGTATTTTACTCATATTCAGGGTCCTGAGATAA
>CAYNMO010000177.1:0-5370 GCA_964398155.1 uncultured Actinomycetota bacterium
GAAGAGACATTGATTTTTTTTGCAATATTTGAGTAATTGGTAAGCTGCCCTGCCTGATGTTTTAATATTTCAGCTAAAATTTCGATTTGTCCCAATTCCTGAATTCTGCTTAAATCTCTTATGTCTTCTTTTACCAATTGCTGCTGGCGCAATGCCTTCCAACGATTTAAAAACCTTGGATTGTTTTTTATAAATGGCTCCGGAAAGCCTCCGTTAAAGAGCAATTTCTCAAGGGTGCCATCTTTACTTAAAAACGGTTCATTTATTTCATGATCAGATGGCTCAATTACGGATAACTCTGCTAACGATAACTGATGGAGCCTGTAAGTAAAATAGCGCCCCATCAGACTATCGCCGCCTTTTTTGTAGATATCCAGGCGGGAGCTGCCGGTTACAATAATCTTTACCTTTTCCCGGTAAGTGTCATAGAAGCCTTTCAAAAAAGTTTTCCACTTTCCATACTTATGAATTTCGTCAAAAACAATAATAGGTATATCCGAGGTCAGCTTATCAAGTCCCGCATGGACAGCAACTCTTTGAGGCCCTCCCAGAATGATTGTTCTATGGTCTGTATTATCCCAGTTCAGATAAGTAAATTGGGCTGTAAGCTCTTTGGCTAACATGCTAACCGTGGTCTTGCCTGCCTGTCTTGGCCCACTAAGAAAAATCATCTGTTTATGATTTTTAAAGTGTTCCTTTATGACAGATGTATAGATTCTTTCTATTTTTTCTTCCATCAAAATACTCTCTCTCTTCAAACATTGGATTTTATCTTATACAGTTCCAATGCAAAAACAAGATTTTATCATATAATATATGGACTAACTTAACATATATGTAAAATTAGTCAAGACTTTTTTTAGATGTCTGTAATATTAGTCACATGATAAACATGATATTTTATTTGGTATATTGCTGCCAAATAAAATTTAATTTTTTTAAGTGGTACAGTTTTCGAAGGAAATTTGGTACAGTTTTCGATTGTAAAAAGTAAGAGCAGAGAGGCTCCCCCTCATTGTTTTGGTGCTGTCATTTGGTATGTTTGGCCCTGGCTAAGAACACAGCTGCTGCGCCATCTGATACCAATGCCAAACCAAAGACATTGAAACCCTCCTAGGCATCCTCGGCCATTCTGACATCAACACCTGCACAATCCACATCCTCCTCGTCAATATCGATGTTGAAAACGCCGTGAAATCATTTAAGGGAATTCATATAGTTTGGTGCTTTTTTAGTAAGAGCCTTAAATTAATTTATAAAAAATAGACAATTTGACTGATTCACGGGCTATACAAGAGCGACAATTAATGATTGCTTCTTGCCATCAAACAGTCATTGAAATTATTTGGAATTATGTTTTAAGCCTCTGCGGATCCGTAAACAGATCATTATAAAGAAGGGATTCAAGCAAATCTATGTAAACTGCTTTCAAATATAAAACAGGTAAGTTCTATAGTTTTTAAGCTTAACACTAGAAGATTTCCAAAAGTGGTTCTCTTTGAGCTTGAAAACATTGCCTGAGAAATCTCGACTTATGCTTAAAATAGCATAGCAGGCAATCCCCTGCCACTATCTGATGTTAAATAATTTCTTAAAAATCAGCCACAAAACTTAAGAAACAGCGAACAGAAAGTTATAAATTATAACAAATCATTGGAAGGGTTAAATGAGTATCTGTAAAGTGGTCAAAAATCTTTTAATCCTGATTTGATTTGATTTTATCTATTCATAAAGAAGTAACCGATAAATTAATACCCAAATATCAGTGCGGAAGACTGAGAGAAGAACCTGTATTTGTAAATAACCCCAAAACAGGTAAAACAATCTATAGGCCGCCTGATTTTAAAGAAGTAAAACATTTAAGGGATTTTTATAAGTTAGATATTTTCATGATTAATATTCACGCAGTTTAGCGTTGATTGTCATCCAGATACCAAAATTGACAATAGCTAAAACCGTGCTCAAAAGAGAAGCGTCCCCTATTTTTACACTTAAAAGTTATTGCTTCAATTGTTGCGACTAATTTTTAAAATTGCAGACAGGCAATAAAAAAATTATTATGGCTGAATACTCCTAGTGATATTTAACCGATGACAGTATTTTAAGTATTTATTTTTTGTTTTATTGTATAATTAAATATAATATTTATATAATATTTATTTCTTGCGGGAGAAATAAAGTGAAAATGTATTTTAGGTCAAAACATTTTCTCTTTTTGATAATTGGCATCTTTATTCTGATGCTGATTTTTATTCTTACTTTAACTTCATGCAAAGACAAGACCCAAGGCGATTCTACAGGCAAGAATGAGGTGGCATCGAGTTCGTCTGCGTCCGAAACTGCGGAGGTTGCGTCTACGTCCAATACAACATCCAAAAGCATCCTTACTGAGGATAATTCAGCGATCAGCCAGGTTCCATTTGGTACAGCTGCCAGCTGGGGCCCGATAAAAATTTTTGATGGATATGTCGAAGATCTTTATATTAAAAACAGTACAGGCATTGGATCTGTTTCATATGATATCGGAAGCTCAACGGAAGGCACTTATATTTACGCTGTTAATGTTTTAAACGGAACGATTATAGGAGATGTAAAAATTTCAGGGCGGCTTTATGCGGTTGATATCTGTGAAAGATATGCTTTTATCTGGGTTAAAGACGGCATCAATATTTATGATTTGGGTAACAAATTTGAGCTTGTCCAGACTATTGCAGATAAATCCATTAAAAATGAGTGGATAAGCAATTTTGGAAATTATTTTTTTGTTGAAGACAGAGGGGCTTCTGATTATTTAATAGACAAGAGAACTTTAAAAAAAGTTAATCTCAAAGATATTGATCCCAATATTTCGCAGGATGATTTTATATACGATCTCCTTTACCCGGACTGCCTTATAGGCGATCCTACGGCTTTTACAGGTGCCAAAAGTGGAAATCCTGTGGTTTATAGTTTAAAAGAAGAAAAAATCCTGGGATATATTCCCTCTAAATACCTCTCAAAGATATTTGCGTGGGATCCGCAAAATAATTTGGTTTTTTGCAGAGACACGGGAAAGATCATTATTTATGATATAGCAAAAGAGAAAATTACTGGCGAATTAAATTTTACAAAATCTGAAGCCGGCTCAATTGTTTCCAGTGCAAATAAAAATCCACAGCACTATTTTGGGGGAGGAGACAGTCTTCATGTTATACGAGAATTTCTTCCTTTGCAAAATGGTTATTACTTTCTCAATGGAGCAGAAAGTGCGTATATTACAGATTCTTTTGGAGATATCAAATGCCAGTTAAAAAAGTCAGATATTATCGGGGAATTTGAGGGATCTGCTTTTTATGAAAAGGGTGATTCTTTAGGTATGATTGGCGATGATTTCAGCACTTTGTGGCTAAACCAAAAACCTGATGAGCCCTACCATATGACAGGCCCGAATTTTTCTAAAAGTTCTATAGTCTGGCTTAGCGATTCAAGTGGAGAGAAAGATCATGGGGATGGCATTTATCAGTGGAGCTATGAAACAGGCTCGTATCTGAACTATACAGAGTTTACGGGTTATGAAGTAGCAGTTCTTTCTTCCCAGCCTTTAATTCTGGCAATGCGCAGTGAAGAAGGAGGGGTAAATGCCGGCTGGCGTCTTATTTGCTATAATCCTTTAAAACTGCCTTTTAATTTTATCCCTGATATTAATATAGACTACAGTCCGGAAAAAATTTACTCTGGGAGCAGTTTGGTGAAGTTTGTTTGTACAATTAAGAATCTGCCGGCGCAGTTTGGATCCCAAAGTATTTCATACGAGTGGGATTTTGGTGATGGGGAAAAGGCGAGCGGCAAAGAAGCAGCTCATAGCTATAAAAAAAGCGGTAGTTATGAGGTGAGTGTTTCAGTAAAACTTGGAGATTCTATGGACTCTTCAACGAAATCTGAGCAGATTACAGTACTTGAGGCTCCCGATATTAAACTTATGGCCACACCGGAATTTTATTCTGAAATAGGCCTTCAGTACAGGCTTGAATGCAAATCAGGAAATGACGGCATAATAGGGTATGTTGAATGGGATTTTGGAGATGGCAGCAAAGGCAATGGCATGATGGTTTCTCATACTTATAAAACAGGCAGCTATATTGCAACAGCCACTGTATATAATTATGATAAAACCGTTTCATGGAGAAAAGAAATTGCTATTAATTCCAAATTCCCGGAATTTGTGGCAACAGCCTCTTCTCTAGAAGGATACAGCGCGTTAAAGGTAAATTTTGACTGCAATCTGGTAGACAGCAATTTTACGGACTCAGGTCTTAAATACCAGTGGACAGCAGACTCTGAGGTATTAAGTGAGAAAAATTCCTTTGAAAAAGTTTTTGTTTATCCTGGAATCCATATAATAAATCTTAAAATTACAGATCCTGCTTCAACGATTGTAAAAGAGCAGAGTTTTGTTATAAACGTAAACAGTATCGATTTTGTATTTACAGACGAAGGCAGAAAAATTGAGAGCAATACTTCGATATTTATAAATAAGGAATATGATGCTGATAAAGACGGTATAAACCAGGGATGGGAAGATAAAGCAATGATTAGTGTCAACCCCTACTTCGAGTTTGATGAGGAAGAAGACCTGCTTGATAATCTGGACACAGACAAGGTTAAAAATTTTGTAAGAATTACACCTTATCCAAGCGTTGATGATCCGAAGTATATCCTGTTTTATTACTGCGTCGCATTTACAAGAGATTATGGGAGATTTGCAAATATTGAACCTCTTTTTGAAGCTCATAATGGTGATGTTGAGTCGGTCATTATGGCCTGGAAAGTAATTGATGATAAAAATCTTGAATTAAAGTGGGTCTACACTTCCTCTCATGGCTCTGCAGAGACCAGCCATTCTGCAGTATGGGATGCAGTGGGTGAATCAAGCAATAAGGGTAAAGTGAAATTCGGGTTTGATGAAACAATGCATGCTGCTCTTGAATTTGTCGACAACAGACTCAAGCTTCAGATATCAGAGGACAAGCATGCAATTTATCCTACTGAAAAATGCGGCGACGATGTTACCCTTGTATTTAATCTTATCGGAGAAGACTGCGGCGGCGGCGGCGTATATATGCTTCAATGTTATAATGCAGGTGAACCGGATGCTTATCTTATGGACGATATAGGTAAAATCTTTTCAAATGAAAGAATATGGAGTGGAAATATAAAAAATGTCGGCAAGTTTTTTGGTGGCCGGAGCGAGAGTGACAATTCTCCAAATTCAATTGGCCGCAATCTTACCGGACTTCCTGAAGTACTGCAAAAAAAGATCGACGAGGCTTTAAAAAACGAATAATATGGCACACTAACAATGATTGTGTGCGATCACCAACGTGCGGATAT
>CAYNMO010000178.1:0-5350 GCA_964398155.1 uncultured Actinomycetota bacterium
CCCATGCTGACTCTTGTGATATCAAGTGTGGCCCAAAAAGGATTTAAGACAGCAGTTTTTATTGTAATAGGTCACTCTGTGCTGGAGCTTTTAATCGTGGCAAGCTTTTATCTTGGGGTTTTAAAATATTTGAACAATGCGCTTGCAGTAAAAATAATCAGCGTGGTCGGCGGAGTTTTTCTCATATACATGGCTGTAAGCATAATAGTCTCTATAGCAAGGAAAAAAATAAAACTTGATCTGGATTCCAAAAAGACAAACCAGAATCTTGGAGCCAGAGGAACTTTAATAATAACAGCCAAAGGAATACTTATAAGTCTTGCCAATCCATACTGGTATGTCTGGTGGATGACTATTGGCGCAGCATTCATGTTAAAAAGTGTTCAGCACAGCTTTGGCGGAGTGGCATCTTTTTATATCGGACACATCCTGGCCGATTTTATATGGTATCTGTTTGTCGGTTTTTTAATTAGTACAGGCAGAAGATTTTTTAATCAAAAAATATATATCGGAATATTGCTCGCCTGCAGCCTTTTTTTGCTCTACCTTGGAATCAGGTTTATAGCAGATTTTATGTTTTAAAAGGGGACAGTCCCCTTTTAAGCACGGTTTTAGCTATTTTTTTAAAAAATATAATAAAACCAAACCCTGTTTTAATACCTTGGCCGTTTCACCGCGATCCACATTGCTAAACATAAATATTTTGTCCAATAAGGCGCGGAACCGCCATCATCAAATACAATATAATATTAAATACGGCTCATTTGTAATATTAAGTAATATTATATACGGTTGTTAAATTTTAAGGTTTTAAGGAAAGGTCAAGGATAAAAAGGACTTCAAAAGGGGACAGTCCCCTTTTAAGCACGGTTTTAGCTATTTATTTAAATAATATAATAAATAGCGGCTTAAAACACATTAGGTTAAGTCAGTCTTAACACTAAAATACTTGCTTTAAGCCGCACTGTATTGTTTTTTCTCCTAATAATTAAACAAACAATTCATTAAAAAACTGAGCTGTTCACCTAAAAAAAATTACTTTATTGAATCAACAAGGGTCTGAAAAGGTACCTTTATTGTACTGAATTCAATTCCCTTTCTGGCCGCATAGTTTTTTATGGTTTCCCCTAAATCGGAAATACTATCATTTAATAATTTATCCACATCCTCTATTTTTACCCCCCAGTCCAGGAGCTGCTGAAAAGTTGTGCTGCCTGTAATAGTTTTAACCACTGTTACGTCTGTTGTCTGTTCAGAAGAAGAAGCCGTCTGTGCAGATGCTTCAACGGGATCAACCGAGTGAGTATCAAGATACTGCACCTGTTCATCGCCAAGTTTTGCTTTTGCTTTAAGAATACTTACCGCCGGCTTAAGAAGCCAGGTTCCCTCTTCCACGTCATAAGGCAGGCCCTTATATAAAGCAACAAAATATCTGACAGAAGCTGTCCCAACTTCCTTACCTTCTTCACTGAGAGAAGCATAGATGGTCTCAAGTTCATTGCACTTAAAAGAGGCGAAAAGTGCCGGATCTTTTAAGCCAAAAGCTTTGCCAAGATCCTCCAAAGGTATCTCAAATGTATTATGTATGTCATCAAAAGTATAGGAACCCCTGATATCTGCCGGATTATATTGCCCGGCAAACTCTCCATCCGCATATTTTATGGGAATCTTATCAGTGGTTGTTTTCCAGAGCCCCGTCAGAGAAGTTGCTGTTATTGTTACAAAGATTACTGCAAAAATTATAATTGCAAGATATATGGATTTTATTTTCATGCTTTCTTCTCTCCTTTTGTTGAAAATTCAACCGTAGCAGCTACCGGACAGGAATACTCTGATGTGCACTTCATACATGAAATGCACTGATGACTATAGACAGTTCTTGCCTTAGAAACAGTTATGTTCATGGGACAGGTATTGTCGCACTTCTTGCAGTCAATACAGGTAGAGGCTTTTCTTCGTATTTTAAAAATTCTAAATAAATTAAATATGCCAAGTAACGCACCGTAAGGGCAGATATACTTGCAGTAAGGGCGCTCTGTAAAAAATGAAAGAACAATTGAAGCACCAAGAAATATGTATGCGGCAATAGCGACCTCACCCGACCAGAAGTTAAAAAGAGCAAAATATGGATCATAAGTCTGAAACACCAGTCTGGCAGTTGTGGCTGTGAAATATACAACCAATATCAGGGAAATATATCTTATGTACCTTAAGTACCTGTCAAGTTTAAGAGGTATAAAGTTATTGAATCTTTTTTTAAATATTTTCTTTCCAATCTTTGAGATCCACTCCTGAAAGGTTCCCAAGGGGCATATCCAGCCGCAGATGACAGGCCCAAAAAACACAGCAAGAAGTATAGCAGTCAGCATCAGTATAAAAGATGATGAATGTATCTTTTGAACAAAAGTTCCTAAAGCGGCAAAGTTGTAAATAGAAACTATTCCTCCAAAAGGACATATGGCATGAAGTGAAGCAGTTGAAAGAAAAGGTATACTCCAGCCATATTTTGCAAGTATTACATTGATTGTAATAAGGGCAACAAGAGAAAAGAAAAATATCTGAATTGCGCTCCTGTACCACTGCCCGGACTTTTTTGGTTTTTTTACTGCATGCGCATTATTTACTTCTGAAGTTTTAATCGCCAATATTATCTCCTCCTGTTTTTACTATAAAGTATTTTAAAAACTTTTTGGCAGCTTCAAAAAAACGCAATTAAAATGAGTGTGAATTTTTTTGAAATACCAGATGTAGATCTGAGAATTTTTTACATTCGTACTATCTTACCACTTTTTGTCTTGCCTGCATTAAAAATACTCAAGAATAATAACGTATTTTTATGCGGCAATGTTACATCTAATTAAAATATAAATTATATATCTCGTCTATTTACCATAGAGCAAACAAACCCTTACAGTAATTATGGCATTTTCTTCACTAGCATAAAATATCCTGACCATTTTTTGGAAAGGGTATTTATCAGGTCATTTTTTATTAAAATCGTAAATTTTAAATTTTTTTAAACAAACCTAACAAAATGTCCATCGGTTTTCGTTTTATGTATTGTGAATAACTTCATGCATGAAAAGATAAAAAAATAAGCATATAAAAATTGGCCAACTACATTGGAGAGGTCCGAAAGTCAGTTTTTTGTTAAACGCAAGACAATTAGTGTATACTATACTAATAACATGTTATTTGTGTAATTAAAAACAGAAACTGGCTTCAAAATATAATTAAGCAGTAATAGACAGACTAAAAGTGTAGCTTTGGCCAATGAGAGAAATTGATAGTTTTTTAATACATTACAGAAGAACCGGAGAAAAAATATGGTTTGAAAAAATCTACTATTTCTTTATGCCAAAAATATATAACTATTTTTATTTCAGGACTTCAGACAGGCAGATGTCAGAAGATTTAGCCAGTGAAGTATTTATAAAAGTTTATAATGGCCTTCAGACAAAAAGATTTAACAGCAGATCATTTAATGCCTGGATTTATACAATAGCCAGAAACCAGTTAATTGATTATTTTAGAAAAAACAAAAAAGAACAGGCAGAGATGTTCCTGACTGACTGGCAGGACGAGGATATTCTGCAGAACAACAGTATCGCAGAAGATAATTTCATAATAAACAACAGCACTATGTTAAAAAAGGAATTTGCATTTGAAAACATCAGGCTTGTTAAGGCCATGGAGAAGCTGACGCAGCTTCAGAAAAACGTACTGCTTTTAATGTTTGTGATGGATTTTGGCTATGATGGAGTTGCAGATATTATGAAAAAAAAGCAATCCACTATAAGAGGAATAGTGTTTAGAGCTGTAAGCATATTAAAGAATGAAATTCAAAATGAACAATAATAAAAAAATTACAGAAGCTCAAAGAGAAAAAATAGTCAGCAGCTGCATCATGCTAATTGGCAGAGGCTTCAGCTTTGAATATTGTAAAATCAGATATAAAAAGTATGAGTCTGTCCTGGAGGAATACTTCCCCGTAATAGCAGGATTAAAGAAGATGCAAAGAGATGACTTAAGCGATGACTTTTTGAAAAATACTCTCAGCAAAATATATAATGAATACAATGAGAGCAGCTGCCCAGAAGAAGAGTTTGAAAACTATAAGAATGTAAAAATAAAAAACAGCAGATTTTGGACTGTTTTAAAACCTGCCGCCATTTTCGCAGCCGCGGTTTTGATCTTAAGTTTTTCTTCAATAGGTGTTTTGGCTGCATCTCAAAAAAGCCTTCCGACTAGTCCGCTTTATGCTGTAAAAAGATATAGTGAAGATTTTAAACTGCTAATTACTCCTGAGCCTAAGAAAAATGCAGTGCATCTGCAGTTTTTAAATAACAGACTGGAAGAGGCTCAATTATTCTTAAGTTCCAATTATTTGGAAAAGAACAAAATGGAAAGCATTATAAAAGATGCCGAAGAAGAATTTGATTACTGCAAAACACATGATTATTTTGGAAATTACACTGAAGAAGAAATAGATGATCAGCTAAAAACAATAAAGGAAAAAGCCACAAAAGAATTTGGTGCTGAAGGTGACAGCAGCGAGAGTATTAATGAGAAAACCACAGGCACTTATTATAATGATAATGAAAATGAAACTGAAAACTCAGGCGGATTTGAGCAGGATGATTCTGATGGAGACGAGCAGAACAGTGGAGAAAAAGAAGAATCTGCTGACTCGGAAATCAAAGAAGACGAGAATAGTAATTCGGAAATAAATAATGATTCAAAAACAGATGTTACCCAAGACACAGAAAGTAATCTTGATACTGAAACCACAGAAAACACAGAGAGTGATTCTGATATTGAAGCCACAGAGGACACAGAGAGTAATTCAGAACCAGACATTACCCAGAGTACGGAGAGCACAGCGTCAGATGTTAAGGACGATACAGAGAGCAGCTCCGACACCGATGAAAGCCAGGACGAGGAAGACGAAAAAGAAAGTGACTAAATGCCTACTGGTGATTAACTTAAGTTTTTAGTGAATTATTTATTTTTATTAAGCTTAAGATATTTTCAATTAGGCCATTTTAGAAAGTTATTTACCAGGAACTAAATAATAAAGAAAAGTGCCGCAGCCTATAAAGCAAAGACAAAATAAACCCGGATAAAATATTTTTTTAAAAACCCAACAAAATAATACATTATTTCGTTTATATATTTATTGATATAAGTTTTTATTTATCAGTAATCAAAATATCAAGCCGATCCAACATAAAGAAAGAAATTAGAAAATGAAGATACATTTAAGGAAAATAATTTTATCGATGCTTGTTATCGCCAGCTTTGCCTTTTATGCGACCTACCAGCGTTTTGGTGACAGTCTGCAAAATTA
>CAYNMO010000179.1:0-5347 GCA_964398155.1 uncultured Actinomycetota bacterium
AGCCCAAAGTTATGAAAAAGTTTCTGATCAGACAAATAAAAAAATAGAGGCAGCTCTGGCAAAAAGTTCAAAAAAAAAGGTCATAACATTAAGACTCAACGATAATGATTTGGTGCAAATAAAAAAAATTGCTTTAAGCGAAGGGATCCCCTATCAGACTTTGATATCAAGCGTAATGCACAAATATATCAGCAATAGATTTATTGACAGAAATGAAGTGCTGAAGATATCGGATAGGGCTTTTGGTTTTGGAAACACCATTAATGAGTCTACGGAAATATCTAAAAAATGACCATTGTCCTTATAAATAAGGATTTTTTATTTGCTGAATTCTTTAAACCAGTCATAGGTTTGTGCCAGTCCCATTTTGAGCTCCATTTTGGGCTCCCACCCAAGTATTTCCTTTGCTTTTTTGTAAGAGAGGACGCTTCTTATCTGCTCCCCTTCTTTGGCGGGGGCATGGACTTCTTTTAAATCTTTCTGCCCGGCGGCGTTTTTCATTATATCAAATAGCCTGTTGACATCGGTCTCTACGCCTGTTCCTATATTTACTTCTCCTGTAAAATCACTCCGCACAGCTGCCAGGTTGGCGGCCGCAACATCTTTAACAAAAACATAATCTCTGGTCTGTTTTCCATCACCATTTATAACCGGCTGCTCATTGCTTAGCAGTTTCTTTGAAAATATTGCAACTACTCCGGCTTCTCCGTAAGGATCCTGCCTGGGGCCATAGATATTGGCATATCTGAGAGCGGTATACTTTAAGCCGAAAGTATAATTATAATAATAAAGATATTTTTCAAATGTTAATTTGGCTACCCCATATGGACTGATTGGCTTTGTCGGGTGGTTTTCATCAGCAGGAAAGTATTGCTGCTCACCATAAACAACTCCGCCGCTTGATGCAAATATTACTTTTTCAACTTTTAACTTCCGGCACGCTTCAAGCACATTAAGACCGCCTATAATATTTATATTTGCGTCATTTACGGGATCTTCTACGGAATTTCTAACACTAAGCTGAGCGGCTTTGTGAATAATTATCTGTGGTTTTACTGTCTCTATTATCTTAAATATTTCACTGTCTCTAATGTCACATTTATAAAACACGGCTTTGGGGTTGATATTTTCAAGCTTTCCAGTTGATAGATTGTCAACTATTGCTACCTCATAGTTGTTTTCAATTAATAAATCTCCAACGTGAGAACCTATAAAACCTGCTCCCCCTGTTATTAATATCTTCATATTAATCTCCCCTTTTTATAAATAGGTTAAAATAAAAATAATTTCAGACATCTATATAAAGATTATCATATAAGAGAAAAATATTCCTGAAAAAAGAGTAATAAAAATATTATTTTAAATAATTCCAATAATATGATACATTTCTAATGTAATATAATAATGTAACTTAAGAAGGATATTATAATGTCATTATCTAAAATACATTTGACTATTCCTACTTATCTGGCAAGGGAAGTTACCAGAATTGCTGGAGAAAGAGGCAGGAGTAAATTCATTACAGAAGCCTTAAGTGAAAAAATACAAAAGGAAAAATTTGCAGAAGCAGTAAGAGAATGCGCTAGTGCATGGAAGGCTGAGAATCACGAAGAGCTTGATTCTGAGACTAAAATATCCAAACACATAGACGATATTAGAAATCAGTCTTCAGAAAGGCTTAAAAGAATTTACGATGAGTAATTATCTTCTTGATTCTAACATTATTATAGATTTCCTGCTAAAAAGGCCAAAATCCATAAAAATACTTGAGGATCTCAGTATAAACTCTGTTCCTTCAACTTCTCCTCTCTGTATTGCAGAGGTTCAGCTTGGAGTTAAAAAGGGGGAAATTAATAAAACAAACCAGTTTTTAGATTCCCTTATTATTTATGACTTAACTAAAGAAATTGCTAATCTTTCCGGAAAACTTATCAGGGAATACAAAGAAAAAGGCAGAACTTTAAACCTGGTTGATACATTAATTGCTTCGACATGCATAATAAATGACCTGACACTTGTTACTTACAATATCAAAAATTATTTTATAAAAGATTTAAAATTATTTGATACTGATCAGATGACATAGTTTTTAAAGCTATGAGTTCAGGAAATGTTTTTATAAATTATTGTTGCTTTACTTCCAGATATTTTTCGTTTCTGATAGCGGGAAGCTGGAGGTCTACCCTGCCGTATCCTTTGATGTTTTTGCCTTCAATTGAAAAAGATAAGGCTTCTATGCCGGGTATTTCGGTAAGTGTATTTACAATTGTATAAATTATATAATCATCAAGTATGCTGCTATCTAGACTTTCTGAAAGAAATTCCTGGGAAAAATTTACACTGGCAATTTTATTTGCAACTTCAACATCAAGAAGTCTGGTTCCAGCAGGTATGACGGCAAAATTAAAATCTTCGTAAGGTCCTTTGAGAAGTTCGCTTATTGCACTTGTGGCAGCTATTTTTGGACTTCCAGCCATTATGGTTCTGACTTCTGAGCCAAACATCTGACCCTCCCCAAGAACTGCAAAATAAACATTAAGTTTTATATTTCTTGGATAATTTGCTGTTTCGGATTTGTCTTTTCCGAAGTTTTTAAAAAACATAACCAGCGCCTGCCAGAAAGACATGTTCTGACTGCTCTGACCGTTATCGATCTGGGTGCCATCTGAGGTGGCTGTTGCGGTGTTAGTGCTGTCCTGAGCTGAAGTATCCGGAGGCAGAGTTTCTGTGGATAAGGCAGTGCCGCTGCTATCAGTGGCCGAGCTTTGGCTTGCAGAGGCGGAAGTGCTCTGGATGCCATTGGTTTTCCCTGTTGACGCACCGCTTGAAAATAAATGATTGTCAACTGCATAAAAAATTAAAAAACCGACAAGCGCTATAAATATAATAATGATAGTAAATTTTAGTGCAGGGGATCTTCTTCTTTTTTTTGCTATTCGGGTTTTTTTGTATTCTGAGCCAACAATTCTGCCGGAGGGTTCTGGATTTTTCCTTCCAGATTTGCCTGCTGATGTTTTTTCCTTTTGGGATTTTGGATTGTATTTTTCATTATATTCCGGTGGCGAATACTTCTTATCCTTTCCGGTGCCATAATATTTATCCCAGTAATCAATGTTTTTTTTATCTTTATCCACAATTTCCTTAAATTAGTTAGTATTTGGTGGGTAACTCATTTATTATAAAATTATTAATTCAAATTGAGCTTAAAATATTCATAAGTCCAGCAATTTTACCAATTCTTCCATACGAACCGATTAAACTTAAAATATAATCTGTATTTTCCGTGAGATTATTTAATATTTTTGCTATTTAAACTGACGGATTAATTATAGCTATTAAAAAGTTAAAATTAAATAAACATCGAGCTTAAATTCACTAAATAAAATTAATACTGAAAGAATCAGTCGAATTAAAACAAAAAAGAATTCTATTTTTATTTGCTAATATAGTATTAATATATTAATATTAATACTATATTATTGTTAATATCTTATTTTAGCCAAGTTTTTTTAAGGAGTTAATACATTAAATGGAAAAAGAAAGAACATCGGTGCTTCTGGAAAAAGATGTTATGCTAAAATTAAGAGCTTTATCGAGAAATTCAAACAAGTCCACATCTTTTTTGATAAAGGAGGCAGTTACGGAGTACGTAGCTCAAAAAACATTTAAACATAAAATAAGTATTATTGGCATTGCAGACAGCAAAGATCCTTATTTTGCCCAAAAAGATGAAGAATTTTTAGAAAAATCAGGATTTGGAGAAGATTAAATGGAGGCCATAATTGACACAAGTGCTATTGTTGGCCTCATAGACAAGGGCTGCCAGCAGCATGAAGTAATCTCTGATATTATTAACAAAAGTGATATTAACCTGATAGTGCCCTCCCCTGTAATTCCGGAAGTCTGCTATATGTTAAATAAAAAATTTGGACCATTAATAGAAATTAGATTTCTTGAAGAAATAATATCGGTAAATTTTCAAATTGAAATTATAAAATTTCCTGACATATTAAGAACAGTAGAAATCTTAAATAAATATAAATCTTTAAACATAGGATTTGTTGACGGTTCAATAATTGCAATTGCGGAAAGATTAAAAATCAATCAGATTTTAACTCTAGACAGGAAGCATTTTAGCGCCGTAATTCCTGTAGGGTTTGATTATTTTGAAATGCTTGTTTGATGTGGCGATATTTGAACTGATGCTATGAATAGTAATTCTAGTGTTTTGGAAGCACTTAATTTATTTCAGGTAATATTAGGCGGGCACAAGCATCGTCAAAACCTTTTATTTAAGACCATAGAGCGACTTGATGCTGGCAAGTTTGTCTATTGCGTCCTGGTATTTTGGATATATGCTCAATGCTGCTTCAAGCTCTTTTATTGCCTCATCTATTCTTTTTTCATATTCAAGCTGCATTGCATTGCCGTAATGCATCCTTGCAGTATCTGTTATGGTCTTGGAATCTTCGAAATTATTGGTATAGCTGCCAATTATTTCCTGCTTAAGGCTGTCACTAATAGTGGTATTTTTATCTACGACTGATTTAATACTCCTATAGGCACTTACGGCTTCAGCAAACATGCCGTCATTATAATATTTATCAGCTTTATCAATCATTAACTGTATGTCTGATGGGATTTGTTCTGCTGTTGTTGTCGCCTCAACTGTTGTAGTTGTTGGTGCACTTGAGGAACCTGAGCTCTCTGATGTGGTTTGTCCTTCTGTCTTACTTGCTGCCTGACTGGTCTGTGCTTCGGATAATGTCGCATCTGTTTTGTCTGCAGGGGATTTTGTGCATCCAAAGGAAAATAATGTAAGAGACACAAGTAGAGCTGTTATTAAAAGAAGAACTAAAAATTTTCTGACATTTTTTATTTTTTTCATAGCTATATTTAGGGTTAAAGTTATTTTATTTTATAAAAGTTCTTTCGTAAAACATTTAAAAGATTTTATAGGAAAAACCATAAAAATGCTATAGCGTCAGACACAAAGTCCCTTTTTAATATTTAGAATTTCATATAAAGGGGCCTTCAATGTCAAGGGGATGTATAGTTTGTCAAGTGGACGGATAGTTTGACATAAAACTTTCAATGTTTATTTCTTTAGCTAATTTAACAATGTTTTACTTAAAATTTGCCGGGCAGTATTGTCAGTCTTCTACTATCTCAGTTATTATTGCCTCGGGGTCGCAATAAATTCTAAACCTTGAAAATCTACCCTCCCCCAAACCTTTTGAAACCTGCAGAACAAAGTTCTTAAAATAAAAAAGTCCTGCTGTGTATTTTGTCTTTAAATTGCAGCCTGATATCAGTGCTCCTGCCCCTGGCATACGGATCTGTCCCC
>CAYNMO010000180.1:0-5300 GCA_964398155.1 uncultured Actinomycetota bacterium
CCCATGACATTTCCAAAACACATTCCGCATAGGGTGCAGTCAATGTATTTTTTCCGGCTGATAAAATTCTCCACCTGGGGATATAAAAACTTTTCCTGCTTCTCTCCAAGGTTATAATCCATAAGGTTTGCGCTGAAATATTTAGAAAGGAGGTCTTTTATGTCAAGGCTCAAACGCTGTTTTAGGTCTGAGAGCCTGCCAAGAGATTCCGGAGGGTAGCTCATCATTGGAGAACCCATGTCTATCCCCCTTACGCTTAAGGCTTCCTTAAAGCCCTGGGGGAAGTTAAAGGATTTCATCTCCCGTATAAGAGGAAGTATTGCAAACTGAAGATTATATGCACGGTTAAGGTTTCCGCAAAGAAAAGCGTCCCAGATTCCTGCCATAAACTCCGGCAGTATATTTGCGGTAGCTGTCATACTTCCCCTTGCCCCCATCAGAAGCGCCGGCAGCATTATCTCCTCAGCACCAACAAGTACTTTAAAATCCGGGTTTACTTTTTTTGTCATTTCAATAAGGTTCATGACATTTACCATGTTGCCCGATGAATCTTTTATGCCCACTATATTTGGAAGACTGGCCAGCCTCTCAACTATCTCAGGCGTAACCTCGTTGGCAAAAAATGGTATATTGTACACAAATATCGGGATGTCGACTGATTCCGCAACTTTTCTTAAATGGCCCTCAACTGCCTCTTCAGTATTTTTAAAAAAATACGGTCCATGAAGCACTATTGCCTTGCAGCCCTTTTGTTTTGCATAATTTGCCAGTTCTATGGACTGGTTGTAGCAGGTGCCCCCGGTTCCTGGCAAGACATCAACCCTGTTTTTAGCCTCATCCATTACCACATCGATCAGGAATTTTCTTTCAGCCATATCCATATGGACATATTCTCCGCAGGAGGATACCGGAAATATTCCGTCAATCTTTTTATCTATTAAAAAGTTTACCAGCTTTCTTACCTGCGATTCATTTATCCTGCCTTTTTCATTAAAAGGTGTAAGCATGGCCGCAATTGCGCCTTCGGGAATATTCATATAAAGTCCTTTGCTAAAATCTTAAAAATTGCTTTTCTTACTGATCTTTCTTCACAATAAGATATGCCCAGCCTGTGAATTTCATTATTTTAGCAGTATTATATACTTTTTTTATCTCTTTTTTAAACCGCATATTTAAGGAGACGTAAAAATTGATTATAAAGTTAAATTTTTTTTGAATTTAAAATTTAACTCTATAATCAAAAACACTCATAAATAATTATTTTTATTTCTTTAATCTTTCTATCGCTTCCCAGTTTAGATCAAAACCCAATCCCGGCTTATTTTCATCAAGGCTTATAAACCCATTTTCGGCCTTAGGGTTGTTGATAAGGAATGCATCAGAAAAGCCGTCAGCCTTTTCATTTTTTTCCCATGTCGGGATGCACGGGTCCTCTCCCCATTTGACCATTGGGCTTGACATTATAACTTGCAGGGCCTCAGGATATGCAATGTGCGGAGCGATGGGCACGTTAAAAGCTTCGGCCATGGCTATTACCTTTTTTGCTTCAGTTATTCCTCCCATTCTTATAATATCAGGCTGGACTATATCCAATACCTGATTTACAAAAAGCTCTTTAAATCCAAATCTTGTAAATTCATGTTCTCCTGCTGCAATAGGGGTTTGGACCTTTGATCTTAGATATTTATATCCGCTAAAATCATCAGGAAAGAGCGGTTCTTCGATCCATGCCATATTATATTTATCAAGCCTTCTAATCATCGCAACTGCATAATCGACATCTGCCCAGCTCATATAAGCATCCATCATTATATCAATGTCATCCCCGACTGCTTCCCTTACAGTTTTAACCAGCATCTCATTTCTTGCCATTCCCTTCCTTCCTTCCCTGGGCCCTGCGCATGGCCTTTGTTTCATTCCCAGGTATCCCTGCTTCTTATAATCAAGGGCTTCTTTTGCCAGTAAACCATAATCAGGATTTTCAAGATCACTGGGATGAAGATTGCTTGCATAGAGTTTTATCCTTGGCTTGGTTTTGCCGCCAAGCAGTTTATAAACAGGCATTTCAAGATATTTACCCTTGATATCCCACAGTGCATTGTCAACCCCGCTTATAGCCTCAATTGCTGCTCCTTTCCGGCCAAACACTATTGTTGCTTTAAACATTTTATCCCATAAGCTCTCTGTATCAAAAGGATCAGAATTTATAAGTATTTTACTGAAATGTTCGTCTATCATAAGTTTTCCTGCTGTTGCGCTGCCTCCTCCGCAAAATCCATATCCTTCAATTCCCTCGTTTGTCCTTATTATTACAAGGGGGATTATCCAATGGGCACCGCCTGTCCACATGGACCTGTCTTTTGCATATTCTTCGTACGGTTCCATAGGCCCGACAAGCGGCATGTTCCTTATGAATTTTGACCCGCTTTCTGATTTAGTGATAGCCAGATCGATTACTTCCACTTCAGTGATCTTTAAATTCGCCATTTTTTCTCCAATTTCAGTTAAATAAAGTTTATTTAATAATTCCCGACGGGAATCTTTTAAGTAAAACATCAGGGTCATGGCTGGTCAGGACAAAATCTGAATTTTGCCTTATTTTCTTATAGCCCTCATAAATTTCCCATAAGTTATAAAAAAACCCTATAGGTTTATCTTCTGTAATATTTTTTTCCATAAATGCAATATCGGAGGTAAGCGCTGCCCTGCCCTGGGCTGTCTGCACAACCAGTGCCGCACAGCACGGAGTATGGCCGCCGACCCAGAAGGAATATATTTCGGGAGCAATTTCGGTGCCATTATCTATGAAAACAGTTTTTTCAGGGGGGAGGGAGTCAATATACTTTATTGGTGCTTTTGGAAAAAGCGGGTTATCATAATAATAAGGCCTGTTTTCCAGCTTATAGTTTATCCAGCCATTTCTTGAAAGTATAACTTTTGCATTTTTAAATAAACCGACATTCGAACTATGGTCATGATGCAAATGGCTTAAAAAAACATAGTTTACATCAAGAGGGTCGATTCTGGCTTTATTTAAAATTGCTTCAATATTTTCGTCCTTTGGCAAATCAAAAGTTATTTTGCCTTTGAATTCCTTAAATAACATTTCATTTATAATATCAATATCCCCGCATCCTGTATCATAAAGCATTAAAAGATTTTCACCCCTGATTACATAGACATAAGTAAAAAGTTCATACTCTTTTTCCCAATCATTTAAATAAAAAATTTCGGGACCGGGCGCTTTTGTAAAGCCATTCCTGTATATTTCAATCTCATAATTCATTTTTGACCCCCGATAAATAATTTATATTTATTCTTCTACGGTATTTATCAGCATTCCATTATTAATCATTATTCCGCCCTCAACAAATATAGTTGAGCCAGTAATATAATCTGAATCAGGCGCTGCAAGAAACACAGCGGCTTTTCCCATATCTGCAACAGTGCCCCATCGATGAAGCGGGATTATTTTATTCAGCCTTTCTACAAGTCCGGGATACATTTCAACCTGGGTTTTATTAATATCAGTTATAACTGCTCCTGCAGCAATGGTATTTACATTTATCTGGTATTCGCAAAGTTCAAGGGCCATAACCTTTGCAAGCATTTTTATCCCGCTCTTTGTAATACTATATACTCCCTGTGCAGCATTTGGCACTTCCTGGTTAAAGGATGTAACAAATATTATTTTCCCTTTCTTATTTCTTTTAACCATATACCTGGCAGCTTCCTGGCCTATATTAAAACTTCCAAAAAGATTTATATTTACCTGAAAATCCCAGGCTTCTTTTGTAATTTCAAGAAAAGGCTGCAATTCAACGACTCCGGCATTGGATACAACAATATCAAGCTCATTGTTATCTGTAATCTCCTTCACCATAGTGTTAACCATCTGCCTGTCAGACACATCTGCTTTTATGCTAAAAGAGCTTACTCCCAGATTCTTTAATTCCATTGCTGTATTTTCAGCAGCGGCTGAGTCGCTGGTATAATTTACGACAACATTACAGCCCTCTTTTGCCAGTTCAATACAAATTCCTTTACCAATGCCCCTTCCTCCACCAGTTACAAGCGCCCATTTATTTTCTAGTTTCAATTTTGCTCCTCTTTTAATCAGATATTGGATATTATTAATATTAAAACTATATCATAGTTTATTAGCTGTATTTTCCATACTCATAAGCTGCTGCATATTAAGTGTTTAAAGCAAAACGATTTGTACAAAACGTTTTGTATTGTTTAAATTTTATATAAAATAAAATAGTTTGTCAAATTTTTGAATTATTTTTTTAAATTATTTTAATAATCCCGGAGCTACTTATTTGTATTTGGCGGCGCTACGGAATTTCTTACAATAATTTCATTTTTTAGAATTATGTGTTTACTACTGACTTTATCTTTTCTAATCAATTTTAAAAGCAGTTCCATTGCCTGGGAGCCCATGCTGGTTTTTGGTTGCTTGACAGATGTCAATGGGGGGTCCAAATAATTAGAAATCAGGAGATCGTCGAATCCTACCACTGAAACATCTTCAGGGATCCTATAGCCATTATCTTTTAAGCATTTATAAACCCCTATTGCAATATTATCTGTTGCAGCCATAATGGCAGTCGGGGGATTCTTTAATTTTAAAAAATCCTTACATAATATGTATGAATAACTAATCTCATTTAAGGCCAGCTTTTCGCTCATCAGTACATATTCAGGATTTAATTTTATATTATTTTCTTTTAAGGCATCAATATAGCCCTGATATCTATCTTTTATTGTTTTTTTATTTTTATAGTCAAGCGAAATATAGCCTATATTTTTATGATTATATTTTATAAGATAATCTACTGCATTTTTGGTTGCCTGGTAATTATCTATAAGGACTGAAGGATACTTTTCACCCAGTTTTCTGCCTACCAGTACAAAAGGAAACTTTGTTTCAACAAGCTTTGATATGTATTCTTTGTTATCATAACCGCTTACAAAAATTGCTCCATCAATAATCTGGTCTTTTAAATCCTCATTGATTTTAATTTCTTCTGTAATATCATAAAATGTAGTTACTAATATTGTGTGATAATTATTTTTAAGGGCAACTTCATTAATGCCAATTAAAATATTGGAAAAAAATTGGCTTGAAATTACCGGTAAGTAGACAGCGATCATTTTAAGGCTTTTTTTCCTCAGGCCTCTTGCTATGCTGTTTGGCTTATACCCCATTTTTTCTGAAATTGCTTTAATGTGTTCAATAGTCTGGGGTTTTACATATTTTGTCCCACTCATAGCATGGGATACAGTAGTGATTG
>CAYNMO010000181.1:0-5294 GCA_964398155.1 uncultured Actinomycetota bacterium
AAAGTGGTTTTTTAAAAAACACTGGAGTTAGCCATTAAGCCAAGTTAGAGGTGTCTGGTCGAATTTATTTTCAGAAGAAGATACCATGATTTCTGGGCGGTTCATAATATAAGTATTAAGAAATACATTGTCTGTCCCAAGGGGTTAAAACTTAAAGCAATTTATTTGCACAAGATTTTTTCTCCACTTCTGACTTTTTTTAATTCTCTTATTATTTCTATGTTTATAATGTTTCCAATAACTGTAATGGGGCTTGCTGCCTGAGGTTTATTGCCCTGGCTTGCCGGGGTCTTGCCAAAAAAAATACATAATGCGCTTCCGGGTGGCCAGAATGCTACTGTTCCAATATCAACTTCTTCAATACCGTTTTCTATATCTGCCTTTAAAGGAATTGAAAAGTATATTTCATCTCCCCAAGTATTAACATTAGAGCTGATAGGTAGTATTTCAAGTAATTCCTTTGCTGTTTTTGTCTCATTTAATTGTACTTTGATATCAATCTGGCCCGTCAATATATTTATAGTTTTCTTTATTTTATTATCATTTCCTGATTTTTTCTGCATAATATCCCTTTTTTTCAATAAAAATATATTATTATTTAAATATAAAGCGATAAGCTGAATTTAACTTATACAGATTTATTTTTATTATAGGCCACATCATGCGGCCCCAATGCAACAAACATAATAGTTTCGTCAGCTATATTTTCGCAATCCATACAAAGAACAATCTTATCATCCCCCTTTTTTCTGCATGCAAGGCAGTAAAGATATATTATTAAAAAATTCTTTTTTACCGGAGTGCCGTAAAAACCCCTGAAATTACCCTTAAGAGGCTCGCCAAGCATCAGGGGATTTTCAATTATCATATCAACTTTCTTTTGGATTTCTTTTTTTATTGAAGAATGTTTGTTTAAGGAATTTACAAAAGAGCTGCTGAAGATGGCTTTCATTTGAATACCTCTTCATAGGAATACCAATTTTCTTGCCCCGACCTTACCCCTGCAATTGTCTCAAGTAGTGCATTCTTAAAATCCGGATCAGAAATTATTATTTCAGTTGGTTCATTATCTCTTGTTCTTTTCAAATTCAGGAAAAACTGGGTGGCCAATTCCGAAACTGTCGTTCTCTGTTCTTTTGCATACATTTTGGAAAATTCCAGAATATCTTCATCAAGAGTCAGGTTTATTTTCTTTTTATTCAATTTCTTCGCTCCTGCTTTTTAATGCACATTATACGTATATTATACGCTTTTTATGCTTCACTGCAATAAAGAAGTATTTAGGGGGTTAATTTAAAATTTGCAATTTTTGCCTGTAGAAGCTGACAATAAATCTTAGATAGTGCACTTGATAAAAAATATTTTATTACTCTTTTAAAATTCAATCACTTATACTTCCCCATTCTTAAAAGCTTCAATCATGCTCCAAGTAAGACTGAATGTAGAATCTTCAGATGGAATTTCATGTCTGTTAACCCATACAGCTTCAGTCAATTCATTTGTATCTATCTTTATATGATTGCTGCCATCCAGATCCACAAAAAAACCGAACAATAAAGAACCGGAAAAAGGCCAGGGCTGGCTTTTATAATAACGAATATTTTTTATCTGCAAACCAACCTCTTCCAGAACCTCACGCTTTATGGCAGCTTCCAGATTTTCCCCAATTTCCACAAAGCCAGCCACCAAAGCATATCTTTTATACCCATTAGAGTATTTGGTCAGCACTATATTTTCACCATCAATAATTCCTACAATAACAACGGGGGCTATCTTTGGATATTCGATATTTTTACAGTGTGGGCATAAGAGAGCCCTTTCATCAGTCTTTTGTTGCAAAGGTTCCTTGCATCTGCCGCAAAAACAGTGTGTATCATACCAATGAGCCAGATGATAAGAAGTTGCACCTGCAAAGGCAAGCCAGGAAGGTTTCATATTGCGAAATATGCTTATATCCTGATATTGAAATTCACCAGTTTCTGTTATTTCATGTAAAGAGAGGTAAAAAGCTTTATCATCAATAGAAAACAGGTAGATAAGGTCTTTTACTGTATCTGGAAAATTAATATTTACAGTACTATATTGTGGAAGAGACAATGCATCGTTTAATTCTTCTAAAAGTACCTTATTATTGTTAAAAATAAAAATAAAATCATCTTGTGCAGGCTTTTTATTTATAAATTCATTATGAAAATTATGTGGCTCTATGTCCTGAAACAATGTCACCTTCGTGTTTGGTTTTTATTTTTTATAAAAGTTATATAATTATTATAAACACATTTATAAAAAAGCCAAAAACTGAAATGATGTTTCTATAAAAGCAAAATCATTTTTCATGGTAACAAGATATGATGGAGGCAATATGATACGTAACCAATGGTATGCAATACTTGAATCTAGGAATGTAAAAAAAGGCAGGATCACAGGTGTAAAGCGTCTTGGCGAGAATCTGGCATTATGGCGCACCAGCGATAATGAAATAGCCTGCATAGCCAATAAGTGTGTACACCGTGGAGCTTCGCTTGCTGCCGGCAAAGTTTTAAAAGACAGGCTGCAGTGCCCATTTCATGGCCTCCAGTATGACACCCACGGCAAAGTAGTCCTTATACCTGCAAATGGCAAAACCCAGCCTGTTGCCGAGTATTACAAAGTGGATTCCTATGCCACAAAGGAAGCTCATAACTTTATCTGGATATTCTGGGGTGATAAAACTGAAGGTCTTCCTGAGCTGCCATTTTTCAAGGATATCGACCAGACATTTTCATATATAACTACTGTAAGCCCCTGGCCGATGCATTACACCAGATGCATAGAAAACCAGCTTGATGTGGCGCACCTGCCATTTGTTCACTATAACACAATCGGAAGCGGCAACGATACAATAGTAAATGGCCCCATAGTAAAGACCGGTGAAAATGAGCTATACATCTGGCCGTACAATGAAAAGGAAAAGGGCCAGGTTCCGATGGTCGCAGATGGATTGCCTGTTCCTGATGAAAACAGGTTTCACCTTCAATTTAAGTTCCCCAATATCTGGCAAAACTGGTTAAGTAAAAACTTCAGGGTATTTATTTCTTTTACGCCCGTGGATGAAGAAAACACAATTTTATACCTGAGGAGCTACCAGAATTTTATAAGGGTGCCGGTAATCAAACAATTAGCTAACCTCATGATACGATTTTTTGACAATATTATTTTAATGCAGGACAGAAAAGTTGTAATCACCCAGCTGCCAAAAAAATCTGAATTGAAAATGGGCGAGAAGCTTTTAAAGGCTGACATCCCTATAGTAAAATACAGGGAAATCAGGGAAAAACTTAAAAATCTGTAAAAGACATTCTGTTAGCGGCTTAAGTTAGCGGCTTAAGTATGTAATTTACAAAGTTTTATCAGCTTGATTTTGCGGCTTTTCCCTTAGGTTTTAAGCCTATCAATATTAAAAATATGATCAGGATTACGCTTAAAACAGCGCCGGGAAGAGATGCTCTTTCACCAAATAATGCCAGAGCGCTTGCAGCTGCAAACCCGTTGTTTTTAATGGTAGCCGCAAGAACAAGGCTTTTCCTCGTATCGTCCTTAAACTTTAATTTTTTTAAAATAAAATTTGTCAAAAACCAAAGGCCAAAAACAGTTATTACACAAATAAGGGAAATCATTGCAAGAGTCCTGAAATCCCGGAAAAAAACATACCTGTTTAATGAGATAACAGCAAATATAACAACAAAAAGACCCCAATTGACAATTGCACCCCTGGCTTTATTTATATGCTTTTCAAGCTTGAATTTGACAAGAATCTGGGAGATGATCATGGGTGCGATTATAAGCTCGGCAAAGACTATCAGAAGATTTAAAGGCTGAATAAAGCTTTTGCCTACAAAAACAAATCCGGCCAGAGGGATTAACAAAAGTGAAGCAATATATGCTCCCACCATCCCGATTATGGAAAATTTCTCATCTGCACCTGTAATCCGTGCAAATGGGGCAATCGCCACACCCGGTGGCGCAGTTGCAAGAATCACAAAGCCTATCCACAAATCATTGTCTTTAATAAGAAACCATGCGAGCGCCATCATAATGGCCCCAAAAATAACAAAGTTAAAAAGAATTGTATACAGAGTGGATCTTAAAACTATTTTTGCACCCGTAAATGACTTAAATGATATTTGGGTAAGTGAAACCACCATAACAATTGCAAGTGCGGGCACGGTAAGATTCTTTACCCAATCCCCCATGCTTCTTATTGAAAGCCCAAGAATAATTGAAAGCAAAAGTATAAAATTCCTGTTAGTTATGAGCCACAAAAACTTTTTAAAAATCTGTTTAATTACTGACCCCTTTGCCAAAGATTTTTATAAATATTATAGCTAATATCACAGCTTATTAAAATTAATTCAGGATTAATTCCTATACTTGGATTCTTTCGTTCTCCGGTGTCAGAAGTGCCCAAAAAGCATTGTTTTATTGTTGGAGTTAGTCTATAAGCCGAGGTTATAATCTAAAATTATTTAAAATTTGTGTTTAAAGTTGTAGCAATATAATTATCCAAATATATTTTCATCGATTCTCTTTATGATCCCTTATGCTCCCAAAAAATAACTGGAACTGTAAACCATCTTTCTCGAAAAATATTGTTTTCTTTTTAAATATAGATATGATAAGTTTATTTGTGAAAAATATTATTTAAAGGGTCGTGGTGATTTTAAATGAATGAAATAATTTTTATTGTAGAAGAATCTAAAGAAGGTGGATTTGAAGCAAGGGCATTAGGTTATTCTATTTATACAGAAGCAGAAGATATGGAGTCGTTAAAAGAAGCTCTAAAAGATGCTGTACTTTGTCATTTTGATAAATCAAACACTCCAAAAATTATAAGGCTGCATTTAGTAAAAGAAGAACTGATTGCTGTATGAAAATTCCGAGAGATATCAACAGCGATAATTTAATTCAACTATTAAAAAAATATGATTACAAAATCATTCATCAAACAGGAAGTCATGTAAGGCTTACTTCAAATATAAAAAATATAGAGCACCACATAACAATACCCAAGCATAAAGATTTAAAAATTGGAACCTTAAGTAATATTTTAAAAGATATCTCCGGGTATCTGGAGATAGATAAAGATAATCTTATTCAGAATTTATTCAATTAAGTTTAAAATATGTAATACAACTTGAGCATTTGTGCAATAATTATACATTTTGCTTACCTGAATTTATATTTTGTTGGAGTTAGTCTATAAGCCGAGTTCTGTACCAGAGACTGCCATAAATGACAGTTCCTGGCAGTGGCCA
>CAYNMO010000182.1:0-5272 GCA_964398155.1 uncultured Actinomycetota bacterium
CTTTGGGGTGTGAACCTTCCTTGTACTCTACTATTTTTTCTTTTCCAAGGTCCTGTTCTGTCAGGCTGAAAGAGTTCCTAATCTGTGCCAATACTCTCACCTGATCTTCAGTGAAATCTTCTGCCTCTTTAAATTTTTCAAAAATCCTGTTGTACATATCGATTATGTCTTCTTTTTCAAACTTATTAAGCACAGTTATCTCGGTCTCCATGAGTTCCTTATAAACTACTATGTTGTCCTCAATTGACTCAAATCTCTTGTCGAGCATCTCATCACATTTTGCGCAATAAGGTGAGTCTGTTTCTATTTTAATTTCTTTGCCGCATTCCATACATTGCTTTGCCATTTTTTCCTCCATACCCTTATAAATTCTTTTATTGATGTTTTTAAAATTTTATTACTTTACAGTACATAAATTATCACAGATCCGCTTTTTCTAAACTCTAAGCGGATAAAGAGACAATATTAACATAAAATCGCCAAATATTCTAAATCAAATAAAATCAGCTTCTGAATCCCCGGAATTCTACGGATTAATTTCATAATCCGCATACAGTAGTAAAATATGCTTCTATTGATTACCGGCAGCCTTTGAAAATATCAAACCTGGACAGGGTAACATTTTGCTCCTAAGATATCCGGTAAACGAGTATATTGCAGTAATGGCAGCTAAATTACAAGTCTTTCCAGTTCCCGCATAATGTAGTAAAGACCTTCAGTATCCAGTTTGCAGTATTCGAGGAGATTAAGCCTTACTGCTTCTTCATTGCGGCCGGCAATTTCACTTTCACCGGTATTTTGCCGGGTAGTTTCCACGGTATTTTTTTTAGTATATGCGACACTGGTTTTGTTTGCTTTTTCACTGGGATTCTGGCGCGCATATCCTGCTGTGTTGTTGTATGTGTTTTTATGAAGGTTTTCGTTATAACCACTGCCGGCTCTGTTGTTTTCAAAATAGCTGCCTTCTTTGATTTTGTCATTATAAGCAGCACGGCTGATGCCGGATGTGGTTTCCTTCCACAGATGTGACCCAATCAAAAAACTGACAGCGGCCATATCTCCGTTTGAGATCGCCATCTCATCATAGCTTTTGTCTGTCAGGGCAGGAAGGATTTTTTTTACTGAAGCGCTGCCTCTCTGAAGTAAATTGTAATAGTAAAAATTTTTAAAAGGATAATACAAATCGACTATTCTGTCTGCGACTTTAAATATCCAATTTATATGCCCTGTATCAAATAACACCAAATCCCTAAAGATGGAACGTTCAAACGATTCGTCATAGACTATCACGGTCCCTTTGAATGATTTATGATTCCTGGCAAAACCAAACCAGTTCTTCAGATTTAAAAGCAGTTCCGGCCTTGGATCACTTCTGCCGTCTGACAGAAAGAAGTAGTGCTCAAGAGGCCCATTTTGCCTTCTTAAAACATGAAGTGAGAACTGGAAAGGTATGCTCTGGTATGGCCTTGTGTTTTCAATAAGAGGTATGGGAGATGCAAATGTCTCAAAATCCAAATAAAATACCGGATAACTTACCTGTTTGAGAAAATCTGCTATTGCGCCCTTATCAATATGCCTGGTGTTGTTTTTGGTGTGCTCTATCTGCAACTTTTGTTTTTCGCTTATGCCGTAAAAATTCAGGGGAATATCACTTATGGACCCGATATCGGATTCAGTTAATCTTTTTATCATTTTATGGTTTATGGAGTGTAAAAACAGAATACTTTTACTGTTTACAGACTCCCAGCACTCTTTTTTTAAAGGACAATTAAAGGGTTTGGTGCAGAATTTGCCCGGATTTACCTTCGGGGGATATTCACCTGAAATAATCTCTGCTATATTCTGCAAATCTTTTTCGATATCCAGGTTTAATTTTTCAATGTTTGGAGTTATTTCCGTGATTTTAAACAATTCAAAAGGATCTATTTCCCCTCTTAACATATAATCCGTATTTATATTCATTACATAACAGTTTCTTATGTTAATGCCTGCAGCCTTGTAGCAGAATTTCTGGAATGCAATTTCATATATATTTATTTTCTTAATGCCTGTTGTAATTTTGACTTCTATAATATCCCAGGCATCAGAATCTAAATCAGGGACAGCTGTTTCTTTTAATGCATTAATATCTCCGGCGAAGTGCCCATCCGGCAAACAGGACGTTTCTGACAGGAAAGCGCCGTTTTGTAAATATTCCTGCTCAGAGAGACGGTCCCCAAAACCGGCCAGGCCACTTTCAGCCGGAAGCAATATATCGGACCTTGCATGTATATCGTAGGACCGGCCGCTAAAAAAACAGGCATTCTTATATAAAATATCAGCGCCGAAAAGAGGTTTTCTTAAATTCATTAATTTAAGCGTATTAATATTGCTTTGCCGTTTTTCTTTCTCCTGATTAACTTCAATGCCTTCCGGAAAACATTTTTTTGCAAGGCTGGCAGTAAAATGGCTTGCCTTAAAATTAAACCTGGCCCTTAAATCAGGCTCAGGAATATTTTCTCTGTCGTTGACCTGATGCCAAAGGTATTTGGGGCACTGTCTATAGATTAAAAATGCAGACTTGGATATGATATTTTTTCTTTCCATACGTAAAGGTTTTTACCTGATTTTAAGTGTTGCTTTCCCTGTCAGCTTCTTTCTGATAATGTAATCTGTTGATCCAATCGTCAAATTTGGGTATTGGAACCCATATCTGCATAAAACCGGTCATATAGTATTTTAAAATCTATGCCGGGCAATTTAAAATCTTTATATTTTGCTCTTATATTCATCATTGCGTTTTCAAGGTTTTCATTTTTTATGCCATTTTTTATTGACAAATAAGCTTCAATAAAGGCACCCAAATCATCAGCAGCCTTAACAAGCCTGCCGCCCCTCAGAGGGGTCTCTTCAAACTCATCCTCCGTATACAGCCTCATTTCATTGTGCCACTTTTCCGGAAGGAGATTGTATATTTTCTTATCCATTTCGCTCTTTTCATAGTCTTTAATAAGTTCGTCGAGGCCCTCGACCGATTTTTTGACAGGATTTATAATATCCCGGGTAAGAACTTCCGGCAAATCATGGAAAAGTCCCGTAAAATAATTATTTACAGTATTTTGAGAATCAGGGCCATCCACGCATGAAAAAAGATATGAAAATATTGCAACAATAAGCATGTGCCCTAAAACTGAGGTCCTTGGGACCCTGTAAATATGGCTCCACCTCACCTGGAACCTTAACTGTCCGCATATATTAATAAAAGAAAGAAGTTTTGGCGAACTTAAGAAGCTCCTGACACCCGGAATTTGAGCAAATTTTTCCTGCTCCTTTTCTATGCTGCTTTTGATTTCCTCGACCTGATATCCTCCGGGGTTAAATCTGCTGATAATGTCATATTCCCATTTTGTTATATAAAAATGGGCCGCACTGATTATATCGCGGTTAATATCGGCCCCACATTTTTCTGCTTTGTTATTGCCATAAGTTTTGTTTTTACTTTTACTTTCAGTATCGGTATCGGTATTGATTTCGGTTAAAATATAATCTTTAAAGCCCTCGCAAAAGTCGCTGCCCAAATCTTTAATAAAAGGATGGATTTTTGTATAAACCCAGAGGTTAAGTTTTAAGTATTTTTCTCTGTTCTGCCTGATCTCGTAAAACAATGGGGGCTTTAAATCTGTTAAGACTATGCGCTGGAGGTACTCATAAAGACCGTATTTTATAAGAAGGGTGCGGTTTACACCTTTATTGCCGGCATCTTCCTCAAGCCTGGCTATTACATAAGCCGCAACCATCTTGTGGGCCTGCTTGTCAAGTTCACTCATCTCGATGGCACGGACCTGGTCATTCCACCTTTGCATGCTTGCAGCTTCAAATATTTTTAAAAAAAGGTCGTTTGAAATCATTAAATCAAATCCATAAAATTAAAAACAGATTTACCTGAAATTTTTCAGATGCTGCCAGCCGGACAGAGACATAAAATTTTCTGATACTGCCGGCTTGTCATCTGTTACAATCAATATATAGCAATATTATATAGCAATTATTATAAAGCTGATATTTATTTATGGTTTTAAAAGTTTAATTTTGTTCTGGCCTAATAATTTTTAAAAACTTAAAATTCCAAAATAATTTTTTGCTGCTAACCGAATATTTTAACTTGGGGGTAGTGTTATATCTATCAGGATATATACTTTTATTTATTTTTCACAGAGCACTTTATCTTAATAGTTTTAAACACAACTCTTGGATAGTGCAAATTATTTATTAAATTGCACTAAATAATGTATTATTGACCAGGAACCAACTTAAACAAATAGTTTCCCAAATTATGAGGTATTCTGGATAAACTTTCATATAATGTATCCAGGTTTTAAATTTTTATGTTTCCTGGCGGATACAGGGAGAAAGAAATGGCAAGAAAATTTTTTATACTGTGGGAACTTCCCCAAATCCTGCTGGCCCTTATTCTTTATGCCATATTAATAAAGAGAATCACTCTGTTTACAGAGTACAAAGACGCAAAGGTATATTTTGTTAAAAGCTTTCCCGGGGGCATCTCCCTTTCTTATATGATTTTTTTAAGTGATATTGATTCAGGTAATTTAAGGGCGATAAAACACGAGTATGGCCACACAATTCAGTCTCTCTGGCTTGGATGGTTTTACCTTTTAATTGTCGGTGTGCCTTCCATCATAAGGGCCGGCATATGGAACCATTACAAGATAGAAGAAGGAAAATATTATGAAGGTTTTCCGGAAAATTGGGCAGACTGGCTGGGTGAGGCAAATAAGCCGCCAATAAATCAGAAGTGATTTACATATTGGGGAATTGCTGGCATAAATAGAAGGTGAAGACCACCGCTGAATCTTGTTGATGCCAATTAAAACAGGGCCTTTTAGAAGTACTGTTCATTAAATTTCAAATAGTAATTAGTGAAAAATGTCAGCCAATAATACAAATCTGTTAAAGGAGATCAAAAGAAAGGATTTCAAAGACTTCAGCAATCCAGGTTTATTCTGCTTCCTGACATAGGCACTGCAGTATTTTTTGTTTATAATGATTATTTCTTTTATTCGATATTATTTTTAATGTTTGATATAAGCAGGTTTAAAGAAATAAATGCTAGGAGAAAAATTGAGTAAAAAAAATAGTTTTTTGTTAATTCTTTCCCTGGCTCTGACGATTGTCTTTTTATTTGCCTGCACACCCAGGAATACATCTGAAAGCACTAACAATACAGAGGAGCAGACAACTCTTTTAAAAAATGAGATTATTAAATCTTCGGAAA
>CAYNMO010000183.1:0-5265 GCA_964398155.1 uncultured Actinomycetota bacterium
ATACAAATAAGAGGCTTGTATTTGTCGGGTATCTGGCAATAGTACTGATCGGTGCACTTATCGTCAGGCTCTATTTTCTTCAGGTAATGAGCGGAGAAATATATGCCGAGGCTGCATCACAGAATATAACCAGGACAAGATCCACTGCTGCACCCAGAGGAAATATTTATGATCGCAACGGCAAACTTCTCATCGAAAGTGTTCCAACGGCAGCAGTCGCAGTAGACCCATATGTTGTACTTAAAAGAGATGATGTTCTTTCAGCCTTGAGTATCAAGCTTGATATTTCATATAATGAGCTAAAAGACAAACTTGAAAAAACCAAAACAACATACATAGACAGAGTAATTATAAAACAGAATATTGACAAAGACACCCTTGTATATCTTAAGGAAAACAGCCAGAATTTTCCGGGAGTTGAAATTGTAAATATTTTTTTAAGAAAATATAATTATGGCTATCTTGCCGCACATATTTTAGGATATACGGGTGAGATTGATGAAGAAAAATTAAAACTTGAAAAGAACAAGACTAGTTATGAAGGCGGGGACCAGATCGGGCTGACTGGGGTAGAAGAACAATACGAGGATGTATTAAAAGGGATCAAGGGGAAGATAGTATATGAAGTTGATCCGCTGGGCAGACCGACAAACATTGTAGAACAGACTGATTATGTTGCAGGCAATAATATTTATCTGACAATAGATATTGAGCTTCAGAAATATGTAGAAGAAACCCTTGCAACCCAGCTGGAAGCAATAAGACAGAAAAAAGTTGGGAAAACTGATGTTAATTATAATGCCGGCGGAGGTTCAGTAGTTGTTCTTGATGCCAAAACGGGAGAAGTTCTTTCAATGGCAAGTTACCCTACTTTCGATCCAAGTGTTTTTATAGGTGGTATTTCAACTCTGGACTGGGCGCAGTTAAACGATCCGGACAAAAAATATCCCCTCAACAACAGAGCCATAATGGGTTTTCCTCCCGGGTCTGTTTTTAAAATTGCTCCTGCATATGCAGGCTTAAGTGAAGGTCTCATTACCGCAAGCAGTGTATTGTCCTGTGCGGGTACATGGTATGGGCTTGGAACGGATTTTCCCAAAACATGCTGGAATAAAATTGGTCACGGTGGACTGACTTTATTAGGTGGAATACAGAATTCATGCGATGCTTATTTTTATGAAGTTTCGCTAAGATTATTTTTAAAAGATAAAAACTCCGGAGAACTTCTGCAGAAATACAGCCGGCTTCTGGGTTATGGTGAAAAAACCGGAATTGATCTTCCAAACGAAACTGCCGGTGTCATTCCTGACAAAGCATGGAAAAAAGAATGGTTTAAAAGTGACAAGGCTAATGCCATATGGTTTCCAGGAGATACAGTCAATATGGGTATTGGGCAGGGAGATGTGCTTGTATCGCCTCTTCAGCTAGCTTATTCTTATCTGATACTGGCAAACAGAGGGAAACAGTATACGCCTCACGTATTAAAAGAAATAAAAGATAAAAACGATGAAAACACAATCAGCGCTGAGCTTAATAATTATAGTGACATTGAGCTGAATCAGGATTATGTTAACTTAATTGAAAGCGGTCTTAATCTTGTAACCAAACAGGGAACAGGTTCAGCGGCATTCAGGGCATTTCCTCTTGAAACAATACCCGTAGCCGGCAAAACTGGAACAGCAGAGTTTGCAGGACATCAGGATTATGCATGGTTTGCCAGCTATGCTCCAAGTAATAACCCCCAGTATATTGTAACGGTCATGCTGGAAGAGGCAGGGGGCGGAGGAGCGAATGCTGCTCCAATCGCAGAAAAGATATATGAATACCTTTACCATATTCAGAGTGGCTTGCAGGTTCAGTCAGTAGATAGTTTTGGAGATTAAATGGGAAAACATTCAAGAGAATTAACATCCAGAAACAGTTATATTAATACCGAATTTGTAGAAGCTGATCTTGGAACTGCAAAGAAAAGAGTTTTGAAATTTGATGTAATATTATTTATTTGCGTCCTAATCCTTTCTGCTGCCGGAGCCCTGATCATTTACAGCGCAACAAAATACAATTCTCCTTCGGGAGATCCGATGTTTTATTTAAAAAAACAGTTAATTTTTTTAGGAGTCTCTTTTGCGCTATTTATAGGGCTTCTGACATTTAATTACAGGAAGCTGAAGAATATCTGGATTTTGATTTATATAATAAATGTTGCCAGCCTAGTAAGCGTGCTTTTATTTGGATATGAGGTTAATTCAAATAAAGGATGGATAGATTTAAAATTTACCTCAGTTCAGCCCTCAGAGTTTTCAAAAATATTCATGGTTATTTGTCTTGCTGCTGTTTTTTCAAAATGGAAAGCAGAGAAAAAAAGTTTTGTGGGATTTAGGAAAGTTATTTTGGCCTTTTTTGTGGCTTTTTCCACTATCTTTCTGATTCTGCTGGAGCCTGACTTTGGCCAGGCGATAATATATTTTCTTGTATACATTGGCATTCTCTTTATTTCAGGGGCAAATTTTTTATATTTTCTTGGCGTAGTGGGGATAACAGTTGGAGGTATTTTTATTGGTCTCAAGCTCGAGTTTATAAAGCAATATCAGCTCGACAGGATTCTTGTATTCTTAAAACCTAATGTTGATCCGGAGGGTGTTGGCTATAATCTGTTCCAGTCAAAACTGGCAATCGGGTCAGGAAGGATTTTTGGGAAAGGTTTATTTCTTGGGACTCAGACAAATCTTAATTATGTGCCGGAACACCGTACAGACTTTATATTTTCTGTTATAGGTGAAGAGCTTGGTTTTGCAGGTGCTTTTATAGTAATTATGCTTCTGGGTATTGTTGTCTGGAGATGTTTTTATGTAGCAAAACATGCCAGTGACAACTTTGGTGCAATGCTCGCCGGTGGTATAGGCTTTATAATTATGACGCAGGTAATTATTAATGTCGGCATGACTATAGGACTTATGCCAATTATAGGTATCACTCTTCCATTCTTAAGTTACGGCGGATCTAATTTGCTGGCTATTTTTATGGGGATAGCTTTGGTTGAAAATGTATTTATGAGAAGAGAAACTAGAAAAGAATATGAAATTGCTCGTGAGGATTTTAAATAAAAATGAAAATACTTGAATTCAATGATTTTGAAAAAGCACTCGAGGGTGTTCAGAAACCCGGAAGATATATTGGAAAAGAATTCGGCACTAAAAGTAAAAATATTTCAGAAGGTCTTGATTTGAATGCAACAGCTCTGTTTGCGCTGGCCTTTCCTGATGTTTATGAGGTAGGCATGTCAAATCTTGGAATACAGATTTTATATGAAATTATAAATAAACGTGATGACTGCAGCGCTGAGAGGGTATTTACGCCCTGGATTGATCTGGAAGCCAACTTAAGAGCCAATAAAATCAAGCTTTTTTCCCTGGAAAACAGGATATTTATTGATGAGTTTGATATATTGGGATTTAGCCTCCAGCACGAGATGCAGTACAGCAATGTTCTTAATATGATGGACATGAGTGGTTTAAAATTAAGAGCCAAAGACAGGAAGGACAAACAGGGGACCATAATTTGCGCCGGAGGCCCCGCAGCAATAAACCCTCTTCCTATGGCACCATTTATGGATTTTTTTGTAATTGGAGACGGAGAAGAGGTAATTTTAAAAATACTGGATGTCCTGTTGAAATATAAAACCGAAAAAAGGGCAAAAGACTGGTTTTTAAATGAGATAAAAAACTTCGAAGGTATTTTTGTCCCTTCAGACTATAAGTTCTATTATCACACTGACGGAACTGTAAAAAAAATAACTCCAGACGCAAAAGTCAAAAAAGTGACAGTAAAGAACCTTGATAACTGCAGGATTGTTACAAACCCTGTAATCGCAAATATTAAACCCATTCACGACAGATTTGTCTGTGAAATTATGAGAGGCTGTTTTAGAGGCTGCCGTTTTTGTCAGGCAGGCTTTACTTACCGGCCCGTAAGATCAAGAAAGGCCGCAGGACTTGTTACGGAATGCATGGAAGGCTTGCAAAACAGCGGTTATGACGAGATTTCTTTTCTTTCGCTTTCAAGCGCTGATTACGGTGAGCTTGAATTTCTGATAAGCAGTTTTTTGGATTTGAATAAAAATAAAAAAATATCAGTATCACTGCCTTCGCTAAGGCTTGACAGCTTTACGCTAAGTATTGCCGAAATGATTCAGAGCGGAAGGAAGACAGGCCTGACTTTTGCTCCTGAAGCCGGGACACAGGTAATGAGAGACATAATCAATAAAAATATAAATGAAGATGAGATGCTTGAATGTATCAGAATCGCATTTAAAAAAGGCTGGGAAAAAGTAAAACTGTATTTCATGATAGGATTACCCTTTGAAAACAATGAGGACATAGAGGGGATAATGGATATTGTGCAAAAAATAATTACTGTTGCAAAGGAGGCACTCCCTAAAAACAAACTGGGCAGGATGAATGTAAATTTAAGCGTAAATGCTTTTTGCCCCAAACCTTTTACACCTTTTCAGTGGGCTCCTCAGAATTCAGTAGACATGCTTAATGAAAAATTTTCAATAATCAGGAATAATCTTCCTAAAAGATTTGTAACTGTCAGCTGGTCAGATCCACACAGGAGCAGAATCGAATGCGCTCTTGCAAGAGGAAATATGAAAGTAGCCGATGCCATAGAAGAGGCTTTTAAGAATGGCGCAAAGTTTGATAACTGGAGCGAGTTTTTTAAATATGAAATATGGCAGAATGCTTTTAACCATTCAGGTGTAGATATAAATCATTTTACAGAAAGAGCAGCTTCTGAAGATGAGATTTTACCATGGGATTTTATCGATATCTCAGTACCAAAAGAAGTTTTAATTAAAGAAATGGACAAAACCAAAAGAATTGCAGCCCAAAATGACAGATGATACTAAAATACGATTTAAATTCAATAAAATAAATGAATATAAATATTTGTCGCACCTTGAGATAGTAAGGCTTGTTATGATGGCTGTTTCAAGGGCAGAAATAAATATAAGGTATAGTGAAGGTTTTAGCCCTAATCCAAAGATAAATTTTAGTTTTCCGGTTCCTGTAGGGCTTGCAAGCATAGCGGAGTATTCAGATATTGATTTACTTGAGCAAATGGATGCTTCCAAGTTCAAAAAGACACTAAATTTAGCGCTTGCAGAAAACATGAGGGTAACGGATGCAAAGAACATTTTAGGCAAAGTGCCGAGTCTGATGGGAGATATCGGGTGTTGCAGTTATGTTTTTGAAGTAAACACAA
>CAYNMO010000184.1:0-5255 GCA_964398155.1 uncultured Actinomycetota bacterium
TTTTTTGGGCCGTATTTTTCCAGGAAAACTTTGCGGCATTTTTAAGGGCTTCTTCAGAAAGCCTGGCTTTAAGTGTGTCGTCGCCCAAGAGGAGGTTTATTTTATCCAGTATGTCGCCCTCATCAGAGGGGTTAAAAAGCAGCCTTTTATTATCAACAAGTTCGGGAATTGAAGATGAATTTGATGCGATGACCGGCAAGCCGCACTGCATTGCTTCTACTACCGGCAGGCCGAACCCTTCAAAAACTGATGGATAGACAAAAAGCTCAGCCATATTGTACATCTGGAGAAGCTCTGAGTCACTTAACCTTCCGGCAAGAATAATGTCATCTTTAAAGGGGCTGCTGTTGTATTCAGCAATAGCGGGCTCACTCATCCAGCCGGTTCTTCCCACAATTACAAGCTGCAAATTGCTTTGGCCGCTGCTGTCGATTTTTGCCCCACCTTCGCTTCTTAATCTGTTAAATGCCTTTATAAGTGTGACATAATTCTTCCTTGGCTCTATTGTCCCAACTGAAAGGATGAATTTTTTTGTTATTTTATATTTTACGGCGACGCTATGGTCTATTTCGCCAGCGCTTAGTTTTCTAAATACTTCATCTCCCGCCAGATGGACGACTGTGGCCTTGTCTTCTTTTATACCAAAAAATTCAACTATGTCGTTTTTGGTTGACTGGGAATCTGCTATTATGGCAGCCGCAGCACTGGCATTGCGCCTGACAAGATTTGTATATTTTTTGACAAACCAGTCAAAATTAAACTGGGGGAATCTTATAAACGCCAGGTCATGTATTGTCAGGATTATTTTATTGTTTAGTGTTGGCGGTATCAGAAAGTCAGGGCAGTGGAAAACGTCAGCCTTAAACCCATAAAACTCCATTGGCGGAAAACCCATCCTGTTTGACAGGTCAAGTTTTTTTTGGGTTGTTTTAATAAGCTTGAAAGATAGTTTGCCTGTTTTATTGTTACCGATCTGGCTTTTTATGCGGTGCCCTTCAATGTCTGTTGTATTTTGGACCTGCCCACCTGTTTTGCCTGTGGTTTCTTCTGTACAAGGCTGATATGCTTCACCATTTATAATTTTATCACCCATTTTACACGTCTTGATTATTATATGGCGACTCATTTCGTTTGTATCTTTTAAAGATTTATTCTTACTGTTATTATCCGCTATCAGGATGTTGCGGTCGGTGGCCGGTTTGTAAGCTCCTTGATTTACCATCATATAATGCTGCCTGAGCTCTTCTGCGAGCCACAGATACTCATCTGTAATGTATCTGCCGGTTAAAATAAATTCATCCTCAGAATCGATTTCAAACAGGTTTTTTGCAAGATTTATAATATATCGGCCTGCCCCGACATCTTTGCCGTGGTTTAGGACGGTTGAAATATCAATTCCTATTTTCATAATTTAGTTTTTATACCTATTAACTATAACAATTAATTATGCTGATTAATTATGGAAATTCTGATTTGTTACAGATTTTATGAAACTTTTTATATATCGCCTCTTTTTATATATCGTCACTAAAAATATCTGCTATACCAAAGGCTTTTTTGGAGTTATCAACACGTTGACAAAATGGGATCCGCAAAATATTTAGTATCAGGATTACCATAAACCTTACTCCCGGTAATTATGATATCAGAAGTAATATCTTTTATAAATATTGATATATTTGGGGAGAACACTAAAGGATAGACAAAGACACCATTTCTGATTTATTTTCAATAAAGCCACCAGTATGTTTGCTGTTTTACTGAACCCATACCAAATGCATTACCGGAGTTAGAGTAGCATCTTGCTACGGATTATATATGGAAGTGGCAAAAAGTTTAAGAATTGCTGGGGCAAAAAAGACACTTCGGAGCATTTGCTTATATGTTTAATAGTAACAATGATTATTTAATTTAAGTAAAAGTCTTTTAAAAAGTAAAAAAATGCTATAAAAGTGCTATATATCTATGAATAATTTATTATAAAATACTTGACAAGCATATAAGCAAAGTGTAATGTTTTTGTATTAGAAGAAACAGAATAATAAAAATAGTTTAGAAGCTAAGAAGCTTTTCTTGAACTAATGGACGCTGGAGAGAAGTGGAGCTAAAGGCGTAACCGACTAAAACTATAAATCTATAGGGCAAGTCGGTTTTTTATATTCAGGAGCTCTTTTATATATATTTGTTTTTTATTAAACAAAAGTAAATCAATAAACAAAGGAGAGAGAAGAGATGAAAAAAATTGCAAGAAAGCTATGGTACGTCTTGCTAATGGTCGTTGTAGTTTCCGGAATGCTGCTGTTTATACCGGGAACATTGTTTGCTGCCGGCGCTACATATGATGCAACTCCGGGAGCTAACTGGGCTCCAGCCTATGTAGGATATGGGGAACATATTACAGGTTCTTTTAATATAACGGCATCGGCATCAGGAAGCGCTGTTTTGACTGTTCATGCCTATGACATTGATGAAGAACAGGGAGAAGTTGACAATGTATATTTTACAGACGGTGGTGGAGCAGAGCATTTTTTAGGCAAGCTTTCCGGCGTTAATGAAACCTGGACAACGACAACCTTTGCATTGGATATAGCCTGGGTAAACGAGTTGGGAAGCTGCAGTTTTCGTGTTGAACCGGATGTTGTCACTCAAAATGACTGGTATGTAACAGTAGACAATGCCCAGATTGCAACAGACAGCGGTGCTGCTACGGAGGCAGCTATTACGGACCTGACACTTGATAATTATGATAATTCCGGCGCAAATGTAAGCCTGAATTCCACAACTTTTCTTCTTATAAGCGGTGCCGGGACTTATAAACTGGAAACTAATTTAATAGATCCAGGCGGTAACAATGTTGGAACATCTTTTTATGATGTTACAGCTGCCGATACCTCAAGAACTACTAATTTTACTTATCCAAAAAGTACTCCAAGCGGTATATTTACAATCAATGCATTTCTTTTTAACAGTGCCGGGGCATTGCAGTCTGTAAGATCAATAACTTTTCAGCATAACCAGGATGAAGGTATAGTAGATCCTAATGTAGTCCCTGTGGGCAATTTTAACCTGTGGGCATCTACAGAAGGACCCGGATCAATTACAAACCCGGGATTATTTGTAATCAGTCCCGGCCAGTCACTGGCTTACACAATAACTCCTGATGGCGGCGCATCAATAGTTGATGTGCTGGTAAACGGAGCTTCTGTAGGAGCAGTTTCTTCTTATACTTTTGTAAATGTAAATTCTGACCAGAACATAAAAGCAATATTTTCTGGCGGTGGTGGCGGCGGAGAAGAAATTGCAGTGGCAGCAATAACTGAGGGAACCACTGTTGAAGCAGAGGGAATTAAAGTTCTGCCCTTTACCGGAAACAATATGTTTATTTACCTTGCAGGTTTTGCCCTGATTGCTGTTGGTGCAGTATTTGGCAGCTTATTTATTTCGAAAAACTTAAAAAAGAGATAAAACTGACTCAGACAACTGGATTATGATTGTTTTAGCAGCAATTAAGTAGTTCAGAGTGTAAAGTATATAAAGGAAGGGTATCTTTAAAAACAAGGTGCCCTTTCTTTATATAATGATTTTGCAGTGATGTAACAATATCAGACAATCTCCAAATATAGATCCCAATATTTGAAAAATCTTAATAAAATGGGAGAATAGCGTAAAATTTATATATTGAGTACTAAAAATTTTTTCATCTAAGGGTTAATGTAATAAAAAATTATTATTCTAAAAGTATTTTGTAGTGTATAAAAAACTATCAGGAAAAACCAAAATCTTAGTAATTACGATTTGCAGCATATTGGTTATTTCAGGCATCGGCCTGGTTATTTATCCAAATATTACAAATATAATTGCAAACTCAAAACATCAGTCTGACTTGCTGCAATGGAATGAACTAAAAAAAGCTGCCACTGTGACAATTCCGGATTACAGTTCAGCCTCAGACGCCACTGATGGTCCGACAGACGATAAAAACAATGCTTTAAGTTCGGAAGAAAATAATTTAAATATTACCGAAAGGGATTTGGGCAATCCAAAACCCGGGCTGGACAAAATCTCTGTTGAAAATTTTTTCCCTCTTAAAATTACCATGCCAAAAATTGATATTGAATGGATCGTTTATGAGGGAACTGAGACCGAAACACTAAAGAAGGGCCCGGGCCATATAGGTCAAACAGTTTTGCCGGGTGAAATCGGCAGGTGTGTGATTTCTGGGCACAGGACAACATACGGAGCCCCTTTCAATAATATTGATTTGCTGGAAATTGGGGACCTGATTTATCTTGAGACAAAAGAAGGTTATTTGTTTACTTACTGCATAACAGGCACCCAGATAGTTAAGCCCGAAGCTGTATACATACTTAACGGAACAAATAAAAAGGAATTGCTGCTGACAGCCTGTGAGCCTAAATTTTCAGCGGCCAAGAGGTATGTGGTAATTGCTGAATTAATAGAAATGTTTCCCCGGGAAAGACCATTTAATTAAAACTTAACTGATGAAAAAAATATTTTCCAAATTATATGTAAGAATAATTCTAATAGCAGCAGCAGCCTGCCTTCTGTTTGGGGCCGGATTTTATATAGTTTCCTGGCAGATTGCAAAAGTAGAATCTGAGAAAATCTTAAATAATTTTTCAGAAGCTGCAAAACTTAATGAGGAATTAAAAAAAGCAAGTGCCGATAATTTGAAATTAAACCAGGAGAAAATTAAGTTAAAACAGGAAAAAACCATAAGTGAAATTGTGAGTTTTGATGGGGAAGTAGAAGTTTTAAAAAAAGAATTTAATAAAACAATAAATCTTTTGCCATACAAAAGTGATACAAAATTTATAAATATCCAGGAATTAACGAAAATAGCAGACAATGATATGAACGCTTCTGTTGATTTTAAAAATAAATTAATTAATATTGGCAATATTCCTGAAGCATTTAATAAATATCTGAGTTTATTAATTAAATACCTTGATAATAATATTAGAATCAGCAGTATATTTAAGACTTATTATGGCAGTAAAAATTACTCTGATTTTGATTACAGCGAGATCAGGCAAGTGTACAAAGAAAATGACATGTTGATCAAAGAATTAGAGCAGGAGAGAATAAGGGTCCTTAAAGAAAATGAAATAGAATATTAATTACCTTATCTTATCGATAAAGCTGTGTATGGAGGCCGGTTCGTATTCAAGCTTTGAATTCAGGAATTTTTTAAGGCTGTCCGGTTGGATTTTAAACCTTGTGTCTTCAAGCGC
>CAYNMO010000185.1:0-566 GCA_964398155.1 uncultured Actinomycetota bacterium
CATCCATTTTTCGAAAAAAGTCTTTATTTTTTTAGCCATAATTCTTCCATCTCCTTATTGGTTAAAATTCTTCAACTTTTAATGCTATGTCTTTTCTAAATTGAATTCCATTAAAACTAATTTTTTCAATACTGTCGTAAATGATACTCCTAGCTTCTTTAAAAGTTTTACCGGTAGATACCATGCTTAATACTCTTCCCCCATTTGTGACAATTTCATTACTTTCATTTTTTGTCCCGCCATGAAATACAAAAACACTGCCCTCACTTTTTATTTCATCAAGTCCGTAAATAATATCCCCAGTTGAGGAAGACTGCGGATATCCCCTGGATGCAAGAACCACACATACTGACTTGTCCTCAGTACGTTTCAGTCTTATATTTTTCAATGTTCCGAGAGCACAGCTCATAAGTATTGGAATGATGTCACTTTTTAATCTGGGAATTATAACCTGAGTTTCGGGATCTCCAAATCTGCAGTTATATTCAAGAAGCATAGGTTCATTGTCACGTACTATTATCCCTCCGTATAATACTCCTTTATATATAATGCCTTCTTTTTTAAGG
>CAYNMO010000185.1:576-4388 GCA_964398155.1 uncultured Actinomycetota bacterium
TTTAAGGGCATTAAAAGTCGGGAAAATTATTTTGCTCATTATCTTTTCATAAAGAGTTTCATCGATAAAAGGAAGCGGGCTGTAACAACCCATGCCTCCAGTGTTTTCTCCCTTGTCACCATCAAAAATCTTTTTGTAATCCTGAGCCATGTCAAGCGGAATTAATGTCTCTCCGTCACACAGACATAGCAGAGAAACTTCAAATCCAGAAATAAAATCCTCTATTACTATATTATCACCGGCGGTCCCAAAAATGTTTTCTACGAATATCCTGTTTAGTCCATTAAGCAGTTCCGTTTTGCTTTTTGCAATTATGACACCTTTCCCTGCAGCAAGTCCGTCTGCTTTAATAACATAAGGAAAATTTTTTTTATCAAGACTTTTAATGTAAGCAGCAGCAGCAATATAGTTTGATTTATTAAAAAATACTGCATTTGCTGTTGGGATGCCATATTTGCTGCAAAGATTTTTTGTAAAAATCTTGCTGCCTTCGATTTGTGCGCTGTCTTTATTGGGACCGAAAACAAGACAACCGTATCCGGTTAAATAATCTACAATCCCGTCTACAAGCGGTGCCTCAGGACCTACAACAGTAAAATTTATTTCGTTTTCTTTAATAAATTCCAATATATTTTTAAAATTTTCCTTAAGGAGTGGAATATTTTCGCACTTTGCAATTTGTGCAATACCTGCGTTTCCTGGAATTGCAAAAATTTTATCAACTTCTTTGCTTTGAGAAATTTTCCATACAAGGCAATGCTCTCGTGCCCCGCTTCCTAATACCAGTATGTTCATTTTAAAAATCCTTTTTTGATTTTAAAAATTTTTTTTGACCCGTCTGTATTTTTAAAAATTAAAAATAATTTTTCTTAAGGTTTTTATCCTTGATTATTATCTGGCTTCTTTCCGGACCCACACTTATCAGGGATACGGGAATTTTTGTCAGTTCTTCTATCGTGTTTATATACTTTCTTGCATTATATGGCAGATTTTTAAATTCAAGTATATTCGTTATATCTTCATCCCATCCGCTGGCTTCAATATACTGAGGAATACTTTTTTCAAGTGTAAAGCAGTTCGGTGTTACAATGTCATAAATATTTTCTCCGACTTTATAGCTTGTACATATTTTTATTTTTTCTATTCCGCTTAAAATATCGAGCTTGGTGACCGCAATGCTGGTTAAGTTATTTACCATTCCGGCATATCTTATTATGACACAGTCAAACCATCCGCATCTTCTGGCTCTTCCGGTAGTAGTACCGTATTCTTTACCTTTTTCTCTGATAAAATCACCGGTTTTACCGATCTCTTCGGTTGGGAAAACTCCTTCCCCCACTCTGGTGCAATAAGATTTGGTGATACCTATAACTTCATCTATTCGTCCTGGCCCAATTCCTGCTCCGGAAAAAACGCCGCCTGCTATTGTTGAGGATGATGTCACATATGGATATGTTCCGTGGTCAATATCAAGCAGAGTCCCCTGAGCTCCTTCAAAAAGTATATTCCTTTTCTCGTCAAGAGCTTTATTAATTAGAAAAGTGCTTTCAACCACATATTTATTAATTCTTCGCGCGTATTCATTATATTTTTCAAATATTTCTTTTGCTTCAAATATTTCTACTCCATATATTTTACTCAAAACCGCATTCTTAAATTCAAGTACTTCATTGAGTTTTTGCCAAAACAGATCTGCATCCAGCATATCGCAAATTCTAATGCCTACTCTGCTTGCTTTATCGGAATAAACGGGACCTATTCCCTTTTTTGTAGTTCCTATTTTTGATGATCCCAGTTTGTTTTCAGAAGCACCATCAAGTGCTATGTGATACGGCATTATTACGTGACAGTTCGAACTTATTTTTAAGTTTTGAGTATTTATTCCTTTATTCTCAAGGTCTTCAATTTCATCAATAAGCGTAGCTGGATTTATTACAACGCCATTACCTATAACACACGTGACATCAGGATAAAGAATACCTGAAGGTATTAGGTGCAGTTTAAACTCCCGGCCTTCCAGTATTACTGTATGGCCGGCATTGTCACCACCCTGAAACCGTACAACCATATTTACTTTACCTGAAAGCAAATCAGTTATTCTGCCCTTGCCTTCATCGCCCCACTGGGCTCCGACTAAAACGATATTTGGCATAATTAATTTCCTCTTATTGTTTATAATAATTAAATTTTACATATATTAATGCTGCGCAAATATTCTTTTATTATTTTCGCAGCATCAGACTTATTTATTAAATTTCCACAAACTTAGTTAATATTTTATACTGATTTTATAAACTATTAATTTTTATTTTCCTCAGCATGTGTTTTGTCCAGATTTAAAAATAATGCATACTCTTTTGTAAATTTCAAATCAATTTTTCCCGTCGGACCATTTCTGTGCTTGGCAATATGAACCTCAGCCGTTCCGGGAGACTTGCTGTTTTCTTTTTCATAATATTCGTCCCTGTAAATAAACATTACAAGATCAGCATCCTGCTCTATAGCTCCGGACTCTCTTAAGTCTGCCAGAATTGGCCGCTTGTCAGGCCTTTTCTCTACTTCTCTTGAGAGCTGGGATACTGCAACAACAGGTACCTTCAGTTCTCTTGCAAGGCTCTTAAGATTTCTTGAAATATCCGTTATCTCAAGAACTCTGTTTTCTTTGTAATTTGTTCCTGACTGCATAAGCTGAAGATAATCAATAACTATAAGTTTTACTCCAAAAGTACTTACCAGCATCCTTGCTCTTGCTCTTAATTCCATTACGGTAAGGATGGGGGCATCATCTATAAAAATATTGTTTTCAGATAATTTTTCAATTGCGTGGCCCAGTTTTGGCCATTCATGCTCTCTTATATCACCTGATCTTATTCGGCTTAGGTCAATTTTGGATTCTGAGCACAGCAGTCTTTGAGCAATCTGCTGTTTTGACATTTCAAGTGAAAAAATTGCAACAGGAGTTTTGTCCAGACTGCTTGCATTTTTTAATATACAAAGAGCCAGAGATGTTTTGCCCATACTTGGTCTTGCTGCCAGAATTATAAGGTCAGACTGCTGAAGTCCTGAAGTAAGCTTGTCAAGATCAATAAAACCGGTTGTGACTCCAGTAATACTTGCTTTTTTTTCGGAAAGTGCGACTGTCTGGTCATATACTTCTGTTAAAACTTCCTTTATCTGAATAAAAGTACTGTTTCTTGAACCATAGCTGAGATCCTGTGAAATTAAAAAAATTAGCTGCTGTGCTTTGTCGACCGCAGCCTCAAGATCATCCGGTATCTCATAACCCATTTTTGCAATATCTGTTGCAGCATAAATCAGCTTTCGCAAAATAGAATTATGCTTTACTATTTCTGCATAATAAATAGCATTTGATGCAAGAGGAATACTTGATATCAGATAGTGAATATACGTTTTACCGCCAATCTCTTCAAGTAAATCCATTTTCTTAAGATAATCCGCTAAAGTTATAGAGTCAACAGGCTCACCTTTGGAATACAATTCTCTTACCGCTTTAAATATATCGCTGTTGGATTTTCGATAAAAATCATCTTCCCGTACGATCTCAAGCACACTGTTTATAGCGTCTTTTGAAATTATCATAGAACCCAGCAAAGACTCCTCTGCTTCCAGATTATATGGGGGGACTCTTTCAAATTTTCGGGTATTTAGAGTTTCTTTGGAAAAATTTTTTTTTAATATATCCTGCATATTAACCCATTATGACAAAATTCTAACCAGACAAGCACTGCACAAGACAACTCTGATTATTATTTGCTGCCACTATATTTAATAAATTAAAAAATAAATTTTTA
>CAYNMO010000185.1:4398-5193 GCA_964398155.1 uncultured Actinomycetota bacterium
AGGTGCTTCGCTTGCTTCAGGTATAGCTTCCGGCTCAGTTTCAGTATCAGACAGTTTTTTATCAGGCTCAACTGAAATAATAACACTGCATTTTACATCTTTGTAAAGCTTTATATTAACTTCGTAGCTGCCTATTTCCTTGATGCTCTCTTCAAGCTCTATTTTTTTTCTGTCTACTTCTATTTTTTTAAAAGACAAAATTTTATCAGCAATATCTTTATTTGTAATTGATCCATACATTTTGCCTTCGGTGCTTGATTTAACCTTAAAAAGCAGCTTTAAGCCATTTAACTGTTCTGCAATATCATTGGCTTCCTTTACGCTTTTGGCTTCAACCTTAACTTTAGACTTTTTAATCAGGTCAACCTGCTTTATATTGCCAGGTGTAGATAAAATTGCAACACCTGTCGGTATTAGAAAATTTTTGGCATATCCGTCTTTAACACTTATGACTTCACCAAAGCTGCCAACTTTTTCAATATCTTTTATTAGAATTACTTTCAATTTATCCTCCTTATTTTTATAACTGTATTTACCATAATATGACCGGCTAACGACGATCTAATTTTCTAAAATTAGCCCAGACATCTATTATTCCTATTATGGGTATTACTATAATTAATATTAAAAAGAAACTTATCAGCAAAATTATTAGAACTCTCCATAACGTGGAAGTATGCATCTTGTCGAAGATACTCCACAGCACTGAAAAACCCAAAGCTGTATATAATAACCCAAAAACTATAAGCAGGTTAATGCCAGCAACATCAAATGCGAAATCATAGGCTCCGTTAA
>CAYNMO010000186.1:0-3020 GCA_964398155.1 uncultured Actinomycetota bacterium
TAGTACCCCGTTAAAACCTTCAGGAAGTGATAGTTCCCCTATTTTCACGCCAACATTGTAATAAGTAATTGCCTTTTCGGGCCAGCTGTCAAAAAATAAATTTCCAAGGTGTGCATGGGCATCTAGACATCTAAGATCCATTATCAGCTCATTCATTAATATGTCCTGGGCTTTGCCTGGCTCTCCTATATCTTTATATAATATATTGAATCAAGTATTGGCCCATCAGCATCCATATCAATATCACCCGGAACTACCTGCTCCATTTCATAGCAGGGCCTTTTTCCAACCCTGATAATAGCTTTAAAATAATCATCTGCCTCTTCAATAATTTGGTCATCTTCATCTCTTTCTTCCTCAAACTCTTCTGCCGGGTCCCAGAAATCCCAATCTTTTAAATCAAGCGGTTTAAGTCCAAGTAATTCCACTTTAATTTGGTGATCAATTAGTTCTCCTGATATGTATTTACTGCCCCCAAATTCCCATATCTTTTTTATACCAACAGTAGCAATCTCTCCAGGTGCTATTTCAAAAAGCTGGTATGAGGATAACCTTAATAATATTTTTTCCCCAGTTTCTGATACTCTACAATTTGCAATACCCTCTCTTGTTGCCAGAACTATTAAGTTTATCTTTTTTTTGCTATCCATCTTATTATCTGTAAGTAAATATCTGCCAAGTAAATCTTTTTTGGTTGGAGTTTGGGTATTTATTTTGTTTTTCTCAAATTATAGTTTTAACTAACTTCACCGCTTAATATTATAGATTCTGCCTTACTTTTTTTTCTTGTATTTACAGGCAATGATTAAATCCTAATTATGATAAAGCAATTATTATTTCTGGAAAAGGAGATTTCCATTGTCTAGTTGAACACTTAGAGAAATTATAAATAAGACTGACATTTAATTTCACTTGATTACCATAGGCGAATAGTTTGCCAGTGCTTATCAGTCACTAAGCAATGATTACAAGTATTTTCCAAAATCCTGTGAAGCTTCATACATTGCAATGATTTTTTGTGGGCTGATGCCCGACTGGAAATTATGTGAAGGCGCCATTATGTATCCGCCACCGGCGGCCAGATCTTCAATCCGTTTTTTTACTTCAAGAGTTATATCCAGAACATTGCCTTTTGAGATTATGTTCTGTGTTTCAATTCCTCCATGAAAACTAAGCCGGTTGCCGAACGTATTCTTTATGCGGGCCGTGTCCATTCCAGCAGCATTAGGCTGTAAGGGATTTAAAATATCAGCGCCCATCTCAATAAAATCATCTATAAAATCATAAATTGCACCGCATGAATGCACTGCTATTTTTCCATCAGGATTCTGTTTTAAGAATTCATCTTTAGCCTGACGCCACTCAGTTTCAAGTCGTGATTTTACGTGTTTTCTAAAAAGATCTGGCGAGATAAGAGGGGCAGCCTGAGAACCCAGGTCTTCTCCGTTAAACCTGAAATAAGTAAGATATTTTCCAATTTCCCTCAGGATTTGCCTGTCCCTGTAAAGCTGAATCTCAAGTATTTTATCCATCATGGCACAGGCCATATCAGGATTCTTTATCAAATCAATAAAAAAATTTTCCATTCCTCTGAGGTAATGTGAATATTCAAAAATATGGCCACCAAAGGTCATTGTCAGAGCAAAATCCGTGTTCATATACAAGTTTTTCACATATTCCTTTAGACCTTCTAGGCGTTCCTCTTGGTGATTGGGCCAGTCATAGGAAAGTATTTCCTTTACACTTTTGGCATCTTTTAAGGGACTGTCAATAATCTGGTATAAAAAACCCCCGGATTTATCTTCAATCCTGGTTTTGCTGTATCCCCATTCTTCCTGAAAAACCTGAGCATTCTGGTCAAACCAGCCTTTTGCAGTTATACCAAAAGGTATGTGAAAGACATCGACATTTAATTTTTCCAGTACCTCGGTAAGAGGAAATGCATGTCCCCATTCGTCCCACCAGACGCTCTCTTCATTTATGTTCAGGTAGCTGCATAGATCAACATATGGTTTAACAGTAACTGTGAAATCGCATGGTACTCTGTCGGGTTGGATATGATTCAGTGCCGTTTGTACCCTCTGTCGCCTGGTAAACATTTTCATTCGCAGCCTTCCTGTGTGAATTATTTAAATTATTAATAATGCCTCATCGTTTTATCAACAGTCTTTTTTCATGAGATAAGAATTCATAAAGCGATACAACTTGAGCATTTTATTATTACATTGTATTGGTCTTATTATTTTATAATCGACATTTTTCACAGCATATAATAATCAGGGGGTAAGTCAGTGATTATACTTTTTATTTTAAAGCATCATCAAAACCGAATTTATATTGCCTCAGTCCGTATTCATCCCTAGTCTTTATTATAACTTTTTGCATCGCTTCATTTAAAGGGACTCCCTTATCTTTTCTATCAATCCATGCAAGATATTCCTTTTCACCTGCAGTGTATATCCTGTCCTGGTCAGGAGCCTTTTTAGAGCTTCTCAGGCTTCGTAGAATTTCCCCTGTATGCTTTTTAAAATTATCAATGTCAATAAAGCTTTCTATGTCGATTGCCATAAAGAAATGACCCAGCCGGCTTGGTACCCTTTTACCGCTTGTATCCACATCTGAAAGGTTTTTTAAAAACAAGCCCGACTGAAGGGCAGATGAAAGTATTTCAACAACGGTTGCATAGCCGTATCCTTTATATCCTGCCAACTCTTCACCGATACCACCCAAAGGTGTAAGTGCACAGGTTCCATTGTCTAATCCTTTTAAAGCCTCAGATGCATTTGTCCTTGTATTACCATCCTGATCAATAACCCAACCCGGGGGCATACTCTTTCCTTCACGCTCGTAAAGCTCTACCTTTCCGCGCTGCGTTATAGACGTGGCGCAGTCAATTACAAAGGGGAACTCTTCGTCAGTCGGCATTCCATAAACAAGCGGATTTGTGCCGAGCATGTTTTCTACACCAAAAGTTGGGGCTATTGAAGGTCTGGCATTTGTACCTGTAATACCTATCATAT
>CAYNMO010000186.1:3030-5089 GCA_964398155.1 uncultured Actinomycetota bacterium
AGCCCGCAATACCATAATGAGTGGAATCCCTTACAACCACCATTCCCATACCGTATTTTTTGGCCTTGTCAATTGCCACCTGCATTGATTTTTTAGCAATGACCTGCCCCATTCCATTATGTCCGTCGACAACAGCAGTAGTTGGACCTTCCCTTATGATTTCAAATTCAGTGACTGATTTTTGAAGTCCGGCATTTATTCTGTCGATATATATTGGCTTGAAACGCCCTACTCCATGGCTGTCAATGCCGCGTTTATCCGCTTCTATTAAAACTTCTGCACACACTTTTGCATCTTCATCAGGTACGCCGACCTTAATAAAAACATCAACCATAAATTGTTCCATTTTTTCAAAAGGCTCATAAAATATGCTGCCTGTCATAATCACTCCTGTCTTTTGTTATGAAGCTGATATCGACCTGGTTCTAGACAATCTAATGATTTATTAAAATTTATCTGACATTCTTTCAAGCTTAAATACAACTGGGCTCATCCCATCAGTGCAGCTTGAATACATAAGCCCTTCCTGCGATGGACAGTATGTCAAGTTTCCTCCAAACCTTAAAGTCATAATTACCGGCCAGATATCACTCCATGCCCAATAACAGAATCCTTCAGGCATAAGCCCATCCTCTTTTACAATAAATTCCTGGCCGACCTGAACCTTGTGGCAGCCACCAGCATAATCCGGCAGTTCCACACAGTCAAATTTCTTATAAACGGTAATTTTAACTTTATGTTTTTTTGCAGCCATTTTTTACTCCTTGCTTATAATAATTAATAAATTAAAATTATTTTTACCCAGCATCTGTTACCTTTCCTTTACCTGATTAAAAAACTAATGGTTTGGATAATTGTTTTAAATTTATCTTACCATAATATTTTCAAGCCCTGGCAAAGTATTTCCGGCAAGATATTCTATGAAGGCTCCTCCTCCGACAGAAACATGTGAAAATTTTTCAAGGCAGCCTGAAAGCTTTATAGCTGCGGAAGTATCACCGCCGCCGGCAGCTCTAAACGCTTTTGTTTCTGTAATTGATCTAGCAATCGAAAAAGTGCCTATTTCAAACCCTTTTTCTTCAAAAACACCCAGGGGTCCGTTCCATACTACCGTTTTTGCATCCTTAAGTTCATTTGAAAAGTCAGCAACTGTTTTTTCGTCAATATCGAAACCATTAAAATCACTAGGTATTTTTCCGGTTTCATAATGTACCCTATTGCCATGTTCTAATCCATAAAACCCGCTAGGAAGCATTATTTTTACTTTTTCCGCCGCTGCATATAACATTATTTTTTTTACATTTTCAAAGCATGTCCTCTCCACAATTGATTGGCCTGTTTCTAAACCTTTTGCTGCTAAAAATGTAAATGCCATCGCGCCACCAATTAGAAGAACATCAACTTTTTTTATAAGGTTTTCCAGTACCCCTATTTTATCGGCAATCTTAAGTCCGCCAATTATTGCAATGTAGGGTCTTTCAATATTATCAATCAGCCTGTCAAGAGCATTTATTTCCCTCTCTACCAACAGACCTCCATATGCCGGCAAACATTTAGCCACGCCCGAAACACTGCAGTCTTTGCGGTGAGCAGATGCAAAAGAATCCATTACAAAGACATCAGCAAGAGACGCAAGATTAAAACAGAAAGTTTCGTCACCGGATTTTTCTTCCGGATAAAATCTGGCATTTTCAAGCAGAAGAATCTCTCCATTTTTTAAGGAGTTTGCAGAATCAGAAGCTTTTTTTCCGATTGTACTTTCACAGAATTTTATTTTTGCTTCACAAAGTTTTTCAAGCCTATTTAAAACGTGTCTGTGGCTGAATCTTGCTTCCGGCTTACCCTTTGGTCTTCCTATATGCGAAACAATAATAGGCATGCCTTCATTTTCAAGTATATATTTTATTGTAGGAACATGTGACATGAGACGTGAATCATCAGTAATATTCATCAGGTCATCGAAAGGTACATTTAAATCAATCCTTAGAAGCACCTTTTTATTTTTTAGAACAGCTTGCTTTAACGTCCGTATTTCCATTGATAAAGTTTTTTAAAGGTT
>CAYNMO010000187.1:0-961 GCA_964398155.1 uncultured Actinomycetota bacterium
TTTCAAATGGTAAGTTAGGAGAAAAAGTTATTTCACCTTTTTCATTTACTCTACCAGGGATACCTATTCCTATTCCTGCAATATCATTAGTTTTTAAGAGCAATGTAGCAATAACACCTTTTATTCTTTGGTAAACTTCTTCCTGATTTTGGCTTGCATTAGTTTTAATTTTTTCTTTTGCTATTATTTTTTTGTCAGCAATAATAGCTCCAAGGATTTTTGTTCCACCAATATCAAGCGCTAAATAGTTTTTTACCATGCTATAAATTTATCTCCAATCTTTATTTTCTCGTATTCTATAAAATCACTGCCGGAAAGTAAATATTTTTTACCGACAACCAAGGTTTTGATAATTATCGCACCATTACTGCATTTTATCATAGGGCCTTCCGGAGTTAGCCCAACAGTGTCACCGTTTACTTCAGCTCCTGTTCCGTAATAATGAGTTTCTGCTGCCTCATAGACAGCAATTAGTTCGTTTTTGTATTGAGCTAAAGCTCCATTAAAGGGGTTTAATGCTCTAATTCTGTTAATGATTTTATTGGTTGGCCAATCCCAATGGATGAAGGTGTCTTTGATGTTAGGTTTTGGGGCTTTAGGAAAGATTCCTGCTGGTTGCGGCTTAGATGTTATACTGTTTGTTTCTATAAGAGAAAGGAGTTTTTCTAGCATATCAGCGGCGAGTATTTCTTGTTTGTAGATAACCATTCCGCAAGTGTCTTTAGGTAAAATAGGAAGTTCTTCTTGTAAGATGATATCTCCAGCATCAAATTCATTGGTCAGAAAATGATAAGTAATACCAGTCATTGTTTCACCATTTGCAATAGTCCAAAAGTAGGGGTTTGAGCCACGATAACTAGGAAGAAGAGCAGGATGCATATTAATACCCAACTTAGTTAAAGCTAATAATTCTTTGCCTATTTTTTGCGGGAAAGTGTAAGTTAATAATAGGTCTGGTTTT
>CAYNMO010000187.1:971-5047 GCA_964398155.1 uncultured Actinomycetota bacterium
GCGCGGCTAAGTCTTTATCTGAAAGTCCCTTCATGTATCTTTGGATGAAAGCCCATATCTTCCACCTATAATAATAGGTCTGGTTTTATTTCTCTTGCTACAATAGATATGAACTCTGAATTATTTATATCATCAAAGCAATAAACGGGAATATTGTTTTCATGGCAGATAAGTTTTATGTTTTCAATGTCTTGGTTATAGATAGGGGAGACCACCATTCCAATAGGGTGTTGGTTAAGTAAAATAAGACGTTTTAGGCCTTTTACTGCCAACTGAGTTATTCCAAACATGAGTATGCGCATAGATTGATTTTACTTAATTAAAAGAGCATTGTAAAAGCATTTAAGATAATAATAATGACAGATCAAGTGTTTTTGCAGAGTGAGTAAGTTGCCCTATGCTAATTCTGTCAGGTTTAAGTTTGGCTTTTTGTTCTATCGTAGACTCATCAACACCACCGGAAATTTCTGTTTTTATATGTGGATAGTTTTGTTTTATATAATTTATGCATTTTTGCGTAATGGCATTTGTCATATTGTCTAGCATAATAATATCAGGATTCTCTTTACAGGCCTCTTGTACCTCTTTAAAGGTTTCTGTTTCAACCTCAAGAAAAAATCCAGTTGTCTTTTTGAGATAGGAATATTTTTTAGATAATTTTATGTTTTGGATAGCATTTTTAACACTTCCAGCAGCTTTGATGTGGTTTTCTTTTATGAGGATTGCATCAAATAGGCCGATTCTATGATTATCACCACCACCGTCCTTGACCGCCTTTTTTTGTAGATATCTTAGTCCTGGTAGGGTTTTTCTAGTATCAAGGATGGAGACAGAATATTTTTTTACTATTTGTACATATTTATTAGTGAGAGTGGCTGTTCCACTTAATTGTTGAAGATAGTTTAAGATGGTTCTTTCAAGCTTTAGGATTTCTTGGCAATGGCCATGAAGTTCAATAACAATATCGCCAGTTGTAACCGCATCACCATCATCCTTCAAGATAGTATATTTTAGAGAAGAATAGTCATCTAGGATATGTTTTACTGGCAATATACCACTAATTATGCCTTTTTCTTTTGCTATTATCTTTGCTGAAGCAATTTGGTTGTCAGGGATTATCAGGAGAGATGTTATATCCCCGGTGCTAATGTCCTCTTCTAGTGCTATTTTGACAGAGACTTGAATTTCTTTCATTAAATAATTCATAAAAGGAAGTATAACATACCGATTTTTATTGGGTAAATTCATAATTAGAAGTAAAATAAGAAGCATGGAAGATAAAATAAAACAAAAATTAAGAGATTTCTTTTTTAATGATGAGTTTGCCAGAAGTAATGGTATGGAAATAGTCGACGTAGCCGAGGGCTATGGTAAGACAGTTATGACTGTTGAGAAAAGACACTTGAATGGAGTACGTAGCGTTCAGGGTGGTGCTGTATTTACGTTAGCTGATTTAGCTTTTGCTTTAGCGTCTAATTCTCGTGGGTTTGTTTCAGTCGGACTAAATAATTATATTAACTACTTAAAACCAGCTTTTGAGGGAGATGTTTTAACAGCTGAGGCAATAGAAGTTTCCAGAGGTAGAACAATCGGCACCTATGAGGTAAAGATAACTAATCAAAAAGATGAGCTTATTTCAGTATTTCAGGGTACTGCTTATATAAAAAAAGATATTATATTTTAAAGACTAGGTAAAAACCTAACATTTCTGTTTAATTTTTATACACAAAACTGGCTATTAAAATAGCCAGAAAACCCAATACATACCAAATCCAAATGGCAAATAAATCAAAAAATGCCTAATCCCTAAATTCCCCCTTTATAAGGGGGATGTCCTTTAGGACAGGGGGATTAATTAATTTATTGAATGTCTTATTGGTAGTATTGGTCATTGGGATTTTATTTGGATTTTGGATTTTGTCATTTGAGCTTACCCAAAGGGTGGTATTGGCAAAGTATTTGCATATTTATAGGTGAAAGCTTAAAGAAAGGAGATGGTAAAAATGGGTTTAATAAAATACAGAGGATACGATCCACTAAGAGAGTTTGATGTATTCAGTGGTTTTTTTGATGCATTAAATACCTATTCTGCTGGTCACAAAACAGGAGGAATGAGGTTTATTCCAAGAACTGACATTAAAGAAACAGAAAAGGAATACGTTATTCATATGGAAACGCCTGGATTAAAGAAAGAGAAGGTAAAGATTAATGTTGTAGATGGGGTATTGACCATAGAAGCTGAGGATGATGAAGAAAAAACCGAAGAAGGTGAGCAATACATCAGTAAGGAAATCAGAAGAGCTTCGTTTAAGAAAAGTTTTACCTTACCTGATAATGTAAAAGGCGAAAAAATAAATGCAACCATGGATAATGGCATTCTTGAGGTAACAATTCCAAAAGCAGAAGAAAGGAAACCAAAAGAATTAGAAATCAAAATAAAATAAACTACACCCCCTGTAGTTTGTAAACAAAAAAGGGCACCAGCGGTGCCCTTTTTAAAAGGCTAATCAGTATCAGTTAATATATTAAAATTCTTCCCATTAATTGCGACGAAGAGACCATGCGGAAGTGAAAAATCTAAGACTTAATGAAATGAGCGTGGGAAAATCAGGACGATTTTCCAGGACAACCGACGCAGGACAGCGGAGTTTGTCCGTTAGTGAATGAGTTTAGTCTTAGAATGAACGGGAGCTTTGTGTCTCAAGTGCAATTAATAAAAACTTATATTAATTTAATGTGGTGTATTCACCGTTTTATTAAAATGAGCTAAAATGAGACTTAGTGAATTTAATATTGAAAAAGGAGATTATATGTTTTCATTAGAATATACCAAACAAGTAGACCCAATGTTAGCTGATGCCATCGAGAAAGAGTTAAGAAGACAACAAAATAAAATTGAGCTAATCGCTTCCGAGAATTTTACATCCAGAGCAGTTATGGCAGCTTGTGGTTCTGTTCTAACGAATAAGTATGCAGAAGGATATCCAGGTAAAAGATATTATGGTGGATGTGAATATGTTGACGTTGCTGAGCAGTTAGCAATTGATAGAGTTAAGGAACTATTTGGTGCTGAACATGCTAACGTACAGCCTCATTCCGGAGCACAAGCTAATACCGCAGTTTATTTAGCATTACTTCAACCAGGAGATACTGTGCTTGGTCTAGATCTTGCGCATGGTGGACATTTAACCCATGGCCATCCTTTAAATATTTCAGGGTTATTTTATAAGTTTATTCCTTATGGGGTTTCCAAAGAAGATGAAAAAATAGATTATGATAAATTAGAGAAACTAGCGTTAGAGCATCGGCCAAAGATGATAGTTGGTGGCGCCAGTGCTTACCCAAGAATTATTGATTTTGCCAGAATGAAGCAAATAGCCGACAAGGTTGGAGCATTGTTTTTTGTTGATATGGCACATATTGCAGGGTTAGTTGCGGCTGGACTTCATCCAAGCCCTGTTCCTTATTGTGATGTTGTAACATCTACTACACACAAAACATTAAGAGGGCCAAGAGGTGGCATTATTCTTTGTAAAGAAAAATATGCTAAGGATATAAATAGAGCTGTTTTTCCTGGAATACAGGGCGGCCCACTTATGCATATAATTGCTGGAAAAGCAGTTGCTTTTAAAGAAGCACTTGAGCCAGAATTTAAAAAATATCAACAACAGGTAGTTAAAAATGCAGCTGCTATTGCCAAAACACTATCTGCTAGAGGATTTAGGATTGTTTCCGGCGGAACGGATAACCATTTATTATTGGTAGATGTTAAGGCCAAGGGGTTAACTGGTAAGCAAGCAGAGGTAGCGCTTGATGAAGTAGGCATAACGGTTAATAAGAACACAATACCATTTGAAACAGAAAGTCCATTTATTACCAGTGGTATAAGAATTGGCTCGCCAGCGATGACCACAAGAGGAATGAAAGAAAAAGAAATGATTTTGATAGCAGAATTAATTGCAGATGTTTTAGAGAATATTGAAGATCAGAAAATACATTTAGAAGTAGCCAATAAAGTAGCTAAGATTTGTGCTGATTTTCCATTGTATTCTTAAAAGGAGAAAGATGCGTGAATA
>CAYNMO010000188.1:0-5045 GCA_964398155.1 uncultured Actinomycetota bacterium
AAATTTTCCTCGGCTTGAAGTCGGGGAATTTTTTTATACCCTACCCTATGAATTTTTTATTCCACTGGTAGTTTTTTATCCCCACCCAGTTAATTTTTTAATTCCATTCCAGTTATTAATCACCATGCTGCATGATTTTTTATATCCCCTGCAAAATTTTCTTTTCGAAAAATTTTTATCCCCTTATGAATTTTATACCTTAAAGCACTATAAGTATTAATATTGATTCGGCACCAATACCAGCATTACCTTCAATTCAATTGGCATGAACATTTCTATTGTATTACTGTTTTTAAAATATTATAATTATTTTGTTTAGTGTTATTAATAGAATTTTTTCTTACTAATATATTTAGTATTACTATTGCAAGAATCTCAATATGATAACTTTAATAATTTTATTATGACTATTTCCAGATTGGTAAAACTTAATAAAAAGGGGCAGCTTGTGATCCCCCAGGAAATCCGGGAAAATATGGGCATCAAAACAGAAGATACTCTTGTTATTTTTACCAGGGGCGATGAAACAATTTTACTTTCTCCAAAAAAATATGCTGAATACACCTGCGGTTTAATGAAAGGCACGTGGGGCTCTACCAGAGAAGATGCTGATGCGTATATTAATGAGGAGAGGGGCTCTTGGCAGTAGAGGATTTCCATGTAAAACTAAAAGATTTAAAAAGTGTCTGCATTGACAGTTCGGTTCTTATTTACCATCTTGAGACTATCAAACCTTATGACATTTTAACAAAGACACTTGTTGAAAAAATTGCAGGAGGCGAAGTGTTCTGCAATATTTGTGCCCTGACAATAACAGAGCTTTTAACAAAACCCTATAGATTAAAAGATTTCGGCCAAATATCGATGTTTGAAGGATTTATCAGTTCACTTCCAAATACCAAAATCCATCCAATCGACTATAATATTGCAAAAGTTGCAGCCTCTCTGAGGGGTGATTATAATTTAAGAACACCCGATTCAATCATACTTTCAACAAACCTGATTACCCGTTCGGATGCTTTCATTACCAATGATATTTCCTTAAAAAAATTAAATATAAAGGATATCAAGATCCTGATCCTGGAAGAGTATTTGTGACAGAAAGTATCTAAAACAGCAAACAAATTTATCAAACCTTATTGCCATACCGATTCTAATTTAAAAACTTAAACTCTGAGATAAATATAAATTTTTCAAATCAGAAGTTATTTATTTTTAATGTTCCAGCTCAAAAGTTTCATACTTATTGCTGCCCAGGCTGTATTTTATAAGAGAGCCGATTTTGGAATCTTTTTCGCCTAAAAGCAGGTCTGTGGCAATATCATTGCTCATTTGGCTATTCGTCTTTGAAGAACTCATGAAATTAACTTCATCGCCAGAACTTATTCCAAAAAGCGAAAGAGGGTAAGCGCCGATAATATAATCAAATCCGGGACCACCATAAATCATGCCCTCGCTGCTGTTGGTCTTAAACACTATCTCCATTTCTTCATTAATGCCATTGGGAGTTATCAGGGCTTTCTGGTGCAATGTACATTTTGTTTTCTCAAACTTCCTGTTATCAAGAAACTTTACGAATGATACACTATTGGCCAGTTCAGCGCAGTTTATGCTGCCGTCTTTGTCTGTAAAGATGAATTGCTCCAGTTTTGCAGTCATGCCAAGAAGGGTGTCATTGTTATATTGAGGAGTTTCCAATGGAAACTGCCCCCAGAATTCATATTTGAGGTACAGGTAGTTATTGTCTGCACCAATACTCAGGCTTTTAAGATCAGTATATCCGGGTGGATCGGTATATGTGTTTTCACCCATTCCGTCAGATTTGACCACATCAGGGTTGGAACCAATGATTTTACCATTTTCGGCAAAATTAGCAGCGACAGGATTTGAGCCGGTACTTTTAGCACTTTTACTAATATTGACATCAACAGAACTGACAGTGCCAGGATTGGACACCGTATTTTTATCATTTTCAGCAGAATCAGCCCCGCCAGAATTGGATTTATCAGGTGAAATATTAAGGAAATCATTTTGAGGGTCATCTATTTTTATGCCTTTTACTAATGCTTCTTCTGCAGTTTTTAACTCTTCACCGGTAAATGTTTTGGTGATTTCAATATTTCCCTTATCGTTCTCCCATGTTCTTGCTGATCTGGTTTCTAAAGAATTAGTTTCTTTCTGGTTTGGAGAAATCCCAACCATTTTATTTTTTAGTTCATCATTTGCTTTCTGTAAATCAAGGACACTGGAATAGCTTAAAACTGCAAGCAGCAAAGCAACAGCTGTAGTGACTGCCAGGATAATCCACCAAAATCTTTTAAAATTCTTCATAAGCTATAAGCCTAACTTCAGTTTGCAATTTACTTATTATCAGTATCCCGAATCAAATGTTTTATAAGTGTTGCTGCCCAGTTCATATTCAACTACCATGCCGAATTTGGAATCAGGAGAGCCTAAAAGCGTATCAATGCACTCATGATGAAAAAACAGGCTGCCCGTCTCAGTGGTATACCTGAATCTGACAGTATCGCCATAATTTATACCAAAAAGTTCAAGCGGATAAGCAACAATAATATAATCATATCCCTGGCCCCCAAAAATCATTCCCTTCCTTATTATGCTCCCAAACAATGTCTTTCGATTTTCATCATTACCGTTTGGCGACATCATGACAGACAGTCTCAAAGCTGATATTGATTCCTTGGATGCATCGCTTCCAGAATAATTGCCATAACTTATACTGCCTATTAAATCAGCTGAGTCTTTCTTTCCATCTTTATCAGTAAATATAAATTCCTCCATTTTTGCAACTGTGGAGCTTAAGATATCATTATTATATAATGGCCTTCCTTCGGGAAACTGTCCCCAGAATCCGGATTTAAAATATATGTAATCATTATCTGCACCGGCGCTCAAGCTTTTAAGGTCCGTATAACCAAGCTGATAAGAATCCGGATTATTAGGTTTACCATCAGGCTCAAAAGAGTCTGGCGGATATTTATAGAAATCATTTTTCGGGTCATTTATTGTTATGCCTTGTACAATTGCTTCCTGAGCTGTTTTTAGCTGTTCGCTTGAAAAGGACTCAGGTATTTCAATATTTGTATTTTTCCCTTCCAAAGAACCGTTGGAGTTAGCGTTTTCCTGGTCAGATATGCCTTCAAGCATTTTAACTTTATCCTGTAATCCATAGTTTTCTTTCTGCAGTTCAATGCTCTTTAAATAATTTAAAACTGCAAAAAACAGCGCCATCGCACATACGACTGCCAAAATAATCAGCAGGATTTTTTTTAAATTCCTCATTTAGATAAACCTTTTTTTTAAAGCCGCTACCATTTTTTAGTAATTTATTTCCCTGATTTGGCGGGCAGGTAATAGATGCCTCAGGCATGTTATTTGAACCCTCAGGCAGAAATGGGCGCCTTTATAATATTATCGGTTAATCAGGGCATTTTCAGTAAACTTAAATATTGGATAGCGGATTTATTATCATAAAAAATACCTTTCAAATCTACATGGGAAATGTGTTTTTTAGGCCGGGGCTACCCCATGAAAATATATAAATTTCATCATATGATTTTTAGAAAAAAACCCGATAAATATGTAAATTTAATAAATACTATAACTACCAGATAGTATCAAATAACAGGAAAACTGGTACGGCTCATTTAAGCAAAACCAGTAATCAGCCGTTTAAGCTAATAACCATAATAAGAAAGGAACAGAAGACGTGCAGGAAGAAACAGAAATAAAGCAAAAAGATCCGCAGGACAAAGCAGCAAGATGGAAAAAATACATTGAATATATTTCAGTGGGATTAATTGGTATTGCAACTATATTCGGCGCCCTGGCAGCTTACTACTCCACAATCTGGAGCGGGGAAAGCATTTCAAAATATAATAGCGGCATAATGACAATGAGTGATTCAAATACCGGCTATCTTGAATACTTAAATGAATATACCACATCAGAACTTACGGCGTTTAAAGACGATGTTCTTTACCTTGAATGGAAGAAGTTATATGACATTGGTGACCCTGATGCTGAATATGTCTTCTCAAGGCTAAGCGCGGGATTGCAGGAAGACCTGACATTATCGCTTGAATCAGGTGATACAGATACAGGGTCCTTTGAGAGCAGTGAAGCTGCCGAATGGGAGGCCAAATACGCTCAAATGGATGAAATGTTTGCCTATTCCCAGGAACAGTTTGGGCAGGCTACCGAACTGATGGAAAAAGGAGAAATGTATAACCAGTATGGAGACAGTTTTACCTTCAGCACCGTGCTTTTTACAATAGTGCTTTTCTTTGCAGGCCTTTCCAGCACTGCAAACAGGATACAGATAAAGGGCATCTATATAAGCTGCGCGTTTGTCCTGTTTATCTATGCAATAATCAAGATGTTTATGATACCGTTGCCCTGAGTCCTGCAAATCAACGTTTATTCAATATAATATTATTATTCTCGGGCGACTATTGAAATTTTGTTAAAACACCCTGTAATAATGTATAATTATATTTGAATATAATATTTGCAATAAGCGCTGTATATTCTTGATTTTATCTTTATAAGACTTTGGAGGGAAATTATGAAGATATCCAAGTCCGGCCTTTTTATTGTACCGGCAATCCTTGTAACAATCTTTTTGTTCTGCAGTGCTGCACTATGCAATTTCTGCGCAATACCGGCATTAAATACAAGCACGGCAGAAGAAACACAGGAAAGTTCGCAGGTGCAGGAAAATGAAACTGTAGCCGAAGCTGAAAGCAAAGAAAGCATTACGGAAGAATCAAAGGAAACTGCCGCAAAAACAGAGGCAGAAGAGACTGCTGCCGAGGCAAGTGAGAGTGAAACCGAAGAAGAATTGTTGGGTGAAGTTGTTGAAGAGGTTGAAGAATCCGCAGAAGAATCAGCAGTGGAGTCTGTGCCAGCTGAAGAAAGCGTTGCCGAAAGCGAGCCGGCAGGTGAAGTAGGGGCTTCAGAAAGTGTATCTTCCATTGGTGTTGATTCACATATGTCAGGAATCATACTGCAGGGTGAGATTT
>CAYNMO010000189.1:0-5029 GCA_964398155.1 uncultured Actinomycetota bacterium
CATTCCCTTAATTATTATTGAATTTTTTAGGACAGAATATATAATAAGTGAACTAAAGAAAACTATCGGGAGAAGATATTGCCTGTGAAAATTTATTTTTTTGAATGTGGAACTTTAAAAAGTACAAAAGATTTATTTACTCTAAATAAAGACATAGGAAAACCATTTGAAGTTCCTGTTCCCTTCTATTTAATCACACATAATGGGAAAAATATTCTTTTGGACACAGGAAATAATTTGGAAGTGGCAAAAAACCCTAAAAAACATTGGGGAGATGTAATTAATGAATATTTCCCCGTGATGAATGAGCAGCAATTCGTAGTAAATCAACTTGAAACACTATCTCTTAAGCCTGAAGATATTGACTATGTAATTCTTTCCCACCTGCATCTGGACCATGCCGGAGGTGTAGGATATTTTCCTAATGCCAGCTATGTTGTGCATAAAAAAGAATTGGAATGGGCCTTCAGCCCTGACTGCGACCAGAAAAGTGCTTATGTCATGCAGGATATAGATAAAGATGTTAATTGGTTTCCAGTCGAAAATGAGTTCAAAGAAGCTTATGACCTGTTAAAAGACGGGGTAATTAAAATTTATCCGACACCGGGACATACCCCGGGGCATATGTCAGTATTAATAGATTTTCAAACTTCTCGTCAAATGTTTTTTACCATTGACAGCTGCTATACTGAAGAAAATCTTAATGAGAACATTTTATCCGGAATTGTCTGGGATGAAAAAAAATCTTTTGACAGCATGGACTGGATAAGAAAATTACAAAAGGAAGGAAATATAGAAATAATAGTCGGCCATGACCCGGCTGCCTGGAAAAGATTTATTAAAGCCCCCAAATATTATTCCTGATTCTCGTTAATACGTACCAAATCTAATGCCTATTTTATCAGGCCTCATCCGGAAAATACCAGATATTCTATTACATGCCGTGCAGCTTTTTAAAAACGCATAAATATTGTAAAATCCGTGAAAACAATTATAAATTTTAAAAATTTTTATTCTTATATTATCCACGAGCCAACCTTCTTAGATAAATTGAAGTTTTAAAAGAAGAGCTAAAGAAGATCAAAAAAATTTTAGGAAAAACTTTTCGCATATTTTCCCGATATTTTTTCTAAATTGATAATTAGCACTTATAGCTTTGAATTCTGGTGAAAGCTTTTTATAATTTGCAGATTGGTGGTAAAATTTTTAGCATGGTTATAAAAACGAAAAAAATACTTTTATTGATAATATTTATTATTCTGGTATTGGTGCTTTCTGTCACAGGATGCAGGAAAACAACTCCGGCTGATATTGACATGCAGGGCAACAGATGGCTGGTTCTGCTTTACAAAATAACAGAGGGCCAAAAAAGCACACAGGCATATGAGCTGATATCGCAAGTTGAGGAAACATTAAATCTGGAATTCGGAAATGATGGTAAAACTTACACCGAGATTATTAGTGACGGGAGCGTAAAAGACAAATACAAGGTATTAGTCAGGCAAAACAAGCTTATGGAAGAAGCCCTGATAAAACTTAAGGGGAAGGAAGCCCTTTTGGAGATTAAAGGTAAATACCTGCCTGAAGAAGTCCCTTCATTATTTGAAAACATTACGGGAGAGACAACTCCGGCATATGATGGAAGTCTGGCATCTCAATATCAGTTTGGCGCTCCTCAAAAAGAAGCCGCGGAAGAACAAATTGTATTAAATCTTGCAACAACTGAGGCTGAGTTTATTGCCAGACTAAAAGAACAGGGATACATAAAGAGCGCTTGGGCATTTGACTTTGTACTAAAAAGAGAAAAATGGCAGGGTAAGATTGACCCGGGAGGATACAAAGTTACAAAGAGAATGAATGTCTGGCAATTAGCGGATACCCTGGTTAATCGTCCATTCCAGAAATGGATTGTAATTCCGGAAGGATTAAGAGCAGCAGAAATAGCAGAAAAGCTGCAGGAGAAGCTTGACTGGGCAAATACGGTAAAAGAAGAATTTCTTCTTAATGGTAAAGAGGGTTATCTCTTCCCCGATACCTACCTTCTAAATATGGATTACACGGGAAAAGATACGGCGCAAAGAATGGAAAGCCTTTTTAATGAGAAAACAGCTGAACTTTTCAGGAAGGCGACAGAAAATAATATTCTAAATGATACCCTGATTATCCTTGCTTCCATTATCCAGAGAGAAGCTGGCAGCGAAAAAGAAATGCCCCTAATCGCCGGAATAATCTGGAACAGATGGTTAAAGGATATGAATTTTGAGATGGACGCAACTATTCAGTATGCACTAGGAAAGTCTGGCAGCTGGTGGCCGGTTATAAAAGTGGAGGATTATAAATTTGATTCACCTTACAATACTTATCTTAATAAAGGACGTCCCCCCACGCCAATCTGTAATCCGGGGCTGGCAGCAATTGATGCAGTAATTAATCCAGAGAAAAGTGAATACTTTTACTATCTGCACGACAGTAACGGCCAGATCCATCCCGCTAAAACTTACGAAGAACACCTCGCAAATATTGAGAAATACCTGAAATAGCAATGATATCAGTATGTCAAAGGGACGTATAGTTTGACATAGTATGTCAGAGGGACGTATAGTTTGACATGATTCAGAAAAATACACTGTAAATTCATGATTTTATTTTTAAAAACTATCCATTGAAATTGATTTACCCGATAGTTTTAATATGCCAGTTCCAGGACAATGGGGCAATGATCTGAACCCTGAATCTGATGCATTATTTCAGAATTTTTTAAATTTGCTATCAGGTTGTTGCTCGCAAAAAAATAGTCCAGCCTCCATCCGACATTTCTTTCCCTGGCTCTGGTCTTGTAATCCCACCAGGTATAGTTGCCGGGCTCTTTATTAAAAAAACGAAAGGCATCCGTAAAGCCTGCTTTAATCAATCTGTCTATCCATGCCCTCTCCTGTGGCAAAAACCCTGTATTGTTTTCATTTTGCCTGGGCCTTGCAAGATCAATAGCTTCATGAGCCGTATTTATATCTCCGGTCAGGATAATTTTTCTGCCCTCTTCTATTAAATCCTCCAGGTATTTTAAAAATGAATCATAAAAATCAAGCTTGTAGTCAAGTCTTTGCATTGACCTGCCGCCATTTGGCATGTAGGTATTAAAAAGAATAAAATCTTTAAAATCAAGCCTTAAGACCCTTCCTTCATTATCAAATCGAGGTATCCCGAAACTGTTATCGGATTGAAGTGGCTTTATTTTTGAATATATGGCTACTCCGCTGTATCCTGGCCTTTCTGCTGCAGAAAAATATGAAAAATATCCTTCAAGGACGAGGAGTTCCGGGGGGATTTTCTCCTGTGGTATTTTTGTCTCCTGAAGGCATACTATATCAAAGTTGTTTTGTCTGATGAACTCTGTAAATCCCTTCCTGTTTATTGCTCTCAGACCATTTACATTCCAGGAAGCTATTCTGATTGTTCCGGTTCCCTTTATACTGTTTTGAATCATTTCGTTTTTTTTAATAAAATAAAATTTAAGGGTATTATACCGTAACTTTCCCTAGACATGTAGAAATAATGCTTGAAGAATGGTCGAGCGCAAATATCTTCCTTATGAGATATGTTCAGAATTAACAGGGACATATAATATGCTCGCAATTATCTAAAACTAAGTTTGATTCGCAAGTACCATATTCTTTGCCAAAAGACATCTTGAGAGAATCATATGTAAATTGGTTAATGCAGATGGGTGGATGCTTCCTTTCCTGGCAGGTGACCATAAAATTCTACATGAGAATAAAAATAAAGTTTAAAATATTTTTAAGAGGCTGCTTCAGTTATTATGTCTATTTCTTTATCTGTACCCATTACAATTATTTTTTGCCCCTCAGTAATTAAATGCTCGCCTCTGGGTCTTTTTAAAAGTGTGTTGCTTTCTTTTTCTAAAATAGCCACAATTAAAAATTCAGTATTAAGAAGCTTGCTTATATCTTTTAATTGCATATTATTTATTCTGCTGCCCTTCATTATCTCTATTTCAACCAGTCGATAATTTAAATCTTTTTCCCTGACAACCATATCAATAAAATCACATACATTAGGATGGAGCGCAAGAGCAGCCATCCTTCGCCCCCCAAGTATCGAAGGGGAAATTACTCTGTCTGCTCCTGCAAGCTCAAGCTTGCTAATTGATTCAAAATTCTTTGCACGGGCGACTATATATATTGAAGGATTTAATGCTTTTGCAGAAAGAGTTATGTAAACATTTTCAGAATCAGTATCAAGTGCAGCAAAAAGGCTTTTTGCTTTTTCTATTCCTGCACTTTTAAGGTTTTCGTCTGTGGTGGCGTCACCTTCAATATAGAGCCAGTCTTTTCCTCTGCTGACTTCAGATGAACTTGTCAGTTCGTCTATTGTTACAAACTGCTTATTGTTTCTTTCAAGCTCAAGAGCAATCTCAAGACCAACTCTGCCAAGACCGCATACTATATAATGATTTTTTAAATCTTTAATCATTTTATTTAACCTTCTTTTCCCAAATTGACCGAGTAATAATTCCTGCAAAATATAGTCTGCAGTATTTATAATGATATAAGCAGCTGTTCCTGTCCCTAAAATAATCAGGAAGATAATAAATATAGTGCCCTGCCTTGTAAGAGGTTTTAAAAGACCAAACCCCACAGTAGTGATAGTTATAGTCGACATGTAAAGCGCATCTAAAAAACTTAGATCTTCTATAAGCATAAATCCGACTGCCCCCAGGAAATAGATGGAAAGCAGAAGCACGACTGGCAGGAATAATCTTAGGAAAAATCTGTAATTTCTTTTTTTAGCAGGCATATTTTATATGATAATTTTATGTGTCAGTGCTCTAAATTTTATGTTCTCTTTAAAATTAAGTCAAAAGAACATTTAGTTTTTTAATAATTCAAATTATTCAATTAAAAGAAATTTTTATAATATATCTCCTTCATGAGACGGGTCTAAGGATTTATTGGCGCTCATTATGCTTTCATTATTCAAATTAATTCCTGTCGTCTTAACAGCACCAGGT
>CAYNMO010000190.1:0-5004 GCA_964398155.1 uncultured Actinomycetota bacterium
CTCCATCTTCTTCACAATGTTTGCTGACAAAATCTGCTGCTGTTTTTACTTTATTATGGGAATTTTCCATGGCAACTCCGGTTCCGGCAAAGTTAATTATACCCAGGTCAACTTCGGTATCTCCCATTGCCATAAGCTCTTCTCTTTTTAGTCCTTCAAGCTCCATTACTTTTTTTAGCCCTGTAAGCTTGCCAGCCTGATTGTCTATGATATTTACAAACATTTTTCCTGCTCTGCGAAATTTTAAATCTTTTTCAAACCTTTCTTTAATGTAAGAGTCCAGGGGATCGGTATCATTTAAAAATAAAGTTATCTGAAGAGTGTTTTTGACAACTTCATCTATATTCATGTCAGAAACATGTTTAAAAAAAGCACTGTTTTCAATAATATAGTCTAACTCTGCATATCTCATCTCATATGATATTAGAGAATCAGAAGTTTGGCCGATAAAAGGAATTTTTAGCTCTCTGCATGCTTCAAAGACCTCTATGACAGATTTTACGGGCATTCTTTTCATAAAGCAAAGCTCCAGATTTTCGTTTATAAGCGAAGCTCCGCTTGATGATGCGTGGTATCCTTTAAGATCCAGATCTTTTATGATTTCTCTTACCGACGCAGCACACCGGCCGGTATGAATACTGACCATAATTCCCATATCGATGCACTTCTTAAGTGCTTCCCTGTTTTTTTTGCTTATTGTCTGATCAGGAGCTATAAGCGTTCCATCAAGATCCAAAGCTATAAGTTTTATCAATCTTATCTGATTCCTTAAAATAATAAATGATATCCATAAACCTGATTTTTGTTTAAACCAGAGAACTGTATTTTAGCAGAAAAGAATAAGATTTAAACTAAAATAAATAAATGTGAAAGGATTTTGCTTTTAACTGGGAGAGCATTGTTAAAATTTTCTTTTATTATCTCTAATTATCTATATATAATTTAAAATATAAGAAACCATATATCCCTAAAGCATATCTGCATCAATAGTTTGAAGAATGTCTGGTTAACATATAAAAACCGGACAGAATAATAAGGCAGGGCACTTGTTTATCCAAATAAAGTTTTTTTTCAAAAGGGCAGACCATAATGAGCTTTGATCTTGTAATTAATAACGTAGAAATATTTGACAGCTCGGGGAATCCAGGGTTTCGGGCAGATAATACACGCAGCCTAAGATATAAAAACACAAAGGCAGGCAGCGGAGTTGTCGCTCTACACTCGGGTAGATGCAGAATTCAGACCCGGGCTTTATCATGGCTGCACTTTACCAAAAGTCAATTAATGAATTAGTTGAGATTTAGCGAGCATCCAAAGTCAGTGGGCAGGCAAGGGGCCGGAGTTGCTGCTTAATTCTAAGGAAAGCCGGCTGCATAAAAGAGCAAGGCAAAAGATGGGAGAAAAAATAGTATGAATGATGATGGCACTCTCAAGGATGGCATATATGAGCAGGTTATTAATAAACACATCAACTCGCAACTTGAAGTTGATGACAGAATCGTTAAATCGGACCCTATAGACAGGGAAGAGGCGGCAAGTGTACTTTCCAAATACGTCTCCGAAGCTGTTGAAAAGGGGCTTTCTAATATCAGGGACAGTGGTGGAGAAATTGGTGCACAAATTGAGCTTGTCAACACAATTATTGATGCCATCGTTTTGCAAACGAAGGAGAAATGGTTTGATCAATTCACAGTAGACAAACGTGCAGAACTATTACTGGCTCTTCTTGACAGAAAGAATACTATCCATGCACTTGACGAAAAAGTTCAAATTATACGCCCAGTTACTTCTATCGCGCAAAGCTCTCTTTTTACGGGTGCAGTATATGAACCAAGCATGTTCACAGAACTAAAAAGAGAAATATTGTCCTGTGACAGGATAGACATGCTGGTGTCATTTATAAAGTGGAGCGGACTTCGCCTTATTTTTGAAGAACTAAAGCAATTTACTTTAAAAGGCAGACTGCGCATTATTACCACATCATATATGGGTGCAACAGATGTCAAAGCAATAGAGGAGTTGCAAAAATTACCGAATACTGAAATTAAAATCTCCTATGATACAAAACGCACACGTCTGCATGCAAAAACATATGTTTTTTATCGGAACTCAGGCTTTACAACAGCATATATAGGCTCATCCAATCTGTCAAATGCAGCAATTTCAAGCGGTCTTGAATGGAATGTAAAGATAACCGCAAAAGATCTTCCTGACACAATAAAAAAAATTGATGCAACTTTTGAGAGTTATTGGAATTCAAATGAGTTTACTCTTTACTGCGCATCTCAAAGGCATCGGTTGGAAACTGCGATAAAGGCTGAGCGAAATTTTTCAGCAGCCAATATTGTCTTTGATTTTGATATAACCCCTTATCTGTTTCAGCAGGAGATATTAGACCAGCTTGAAGCCGAGAGGACTGTGCATAATTCCTTCCGCAATCTTGTAGTATCAGCAACTGGAACCGGGAAAACTATAATCTCTGCGTTTGACTATAAGCGTTTTTGTGTTGAAAACAAAAACAGGCCATGCCGATTATTATTTGTAGCACACCGCGAAGAAATACTTACTCAGAGCATCGCCTGCTTTAGAGGTATATTGCATGATGCTGACTTCGGCGAGCTTTTTGTTGGAAATTATAAGCCAGAAAATTTAGACCATCTGTTTATATCCATTCAGACTTTTGATTCTAAGCATTTTGACAAAAAAACAACATCTGATTTTTACGATTATATAATAGTAGATGAATTTCATCACGCTGCTGCGCCATCATATCAAAAACTGCTGACACACTACAGGCCTAAAATTTTTCTGGGATTAACCGCCACTCCTGAACGCATGGACGGTAAAAGCATTATCCAATATTTTAATAATCGCATAGCTGCAGAAATACGTCTTCCGGAAGCAATTAATAGAAAACTGCTCTCTCCATTTCAATATTTTGGAGTTGCTGATTCAGTTGATTTAAGTGATTTGTGCTGGACTCGCGGCGGATATGAAAAAAGTGAGCTTTCAAAAGTTTATACCGGAAATGATGTGAGGGCAAATATGGTTATTAGGGCATTACTTAAATATGTTACAGATATCAATGAAGTTAAGGGTCTTGGTTTTTGCGTCTCTGTTTTGCATGCTCAGTTCATGTCTGATGTTTTTAATAGTCATGGTATAACGGCTGTCTGCCTGACTTCATTATCTGATGATATTGAAAGAAACAACGCAAAAAAGAGGCTGGTCAGTGGTGAGATACGATTTATTTTTGTAGTCGATTTATATAATGAGGGAGTTGATATCCCGGAAGTTAATACTCTTTTGTTTCTGCGGCCAACTGAAAGTCTGACAGTATTTTTACAGCAGCTTGGTCGTGGACTTCGCCTTGTAAAAGAAAAAGAATGCCTGACTGTTCTTGATTTTATCGGGCAGGCAAATAAAAAATATAATTTCGAAGATAAATTTGCAGCTTTGCTTGAAAATACATCAATAGGAGTTCAAAGAGAGGTTAAAGAAGGTTTTATTTCATTGCCAAAAGGTTGTTTTATACAGCTTGAACGTAAAGCAAAGGATTACATTCTTGAAAATATTCGCAGTTCGCTTGGTTATAAAACTGGCATAGTAACTCGAATTGCGGGATTTGAAGAAGACTCAGGAAAACCTGTTACCCTGCCAAACTTTCTTGAATACTACCATATTGACGCAAAGACCATTTACTCAGCAGCGAGCAGTTTTTCAAGGCTGTGTGTGAGCGCAGGGGTTAAGGATAATTTCATCGAAACTGATGAAGAGCTGCTGGCAAAGTCATTTGGGAGAATATGCAGCATTGACTCAAGGAGATGGCTTGCATTTTTATTGGAAGTATTGCCAAATATCAAAAATATTAAATGGGAAATTCTGACGGAGACAGAAAAAAAGTTTATTATAATGCTCTATTATACGATTTATCAAAAACCAATTTCAGATTTTGGATTTGACACACCGATTGACGGGATAGTGGAATTACAGCGAAATACGATTATGTTCCGAGAGCTTATGGAGCTTTTGCAATATTGTTATGAAAAAATTGATTTTGTTGATGGCAGTCTGTTTTTGGATTTTGTCTGTCCTCTTGATTTGCATTGCACATATTCAAGAGATCAGATTCTTGTGGCTCTTGATTTCATGACTCCCGCAAATATTCGCGAAGGAGTTAAATATCTGCATGAGAAAAAAACTGATATTTTTTTTGTTACACTAAATAAATCCGAAAAAGACTATTCTGAGACCACGATGTATAATGATTATTCCATAAGTGAAAATCTTTTTCACTGGCAGTCACAAAGTACTACAGCGGCTGATTCGCCCACAGGGCTCAGATATATAAATCAAAAAGTGCAAGGCAGTAAAATTCTGCTATTTGTTCGTGAATACAAAAGCGATTTAACAGGTGCAGCAGCATATTCATTTTTAGGGCTTGCCGATTATAGCAGACACACAGGCAGCCGCCCGATGAATATTGTCTGGAAACTGCATAACCCAATTCCTGCAAGATATCTTAAAAAAACAAATAAATTAGTGGCAAAATAAGTCTGCAATTTAATATTTTTAATTGACTCATATTATATTATTCTGCAGGCAGGCAGGAGTAGGAGCTGTTGCTTCATTCTAATTTTACCCTCAAATTTCCTGATGCCTTGTGCTATGACCAAAACCAAACTATGTTAATAAACGAACACTTGAAGAAAAAAATATGAAGATTGTGCGCAAATTACTGCCAAAAATGGAAAGATTTATAAAATGCTACCTTGCGGATAAATTTTAATAAAGATTGACATTCAATAGCGCTTGCAGCATTACCATACTCATTATGTAATAATATTTCCCGCATGAGTCGATATGTAAGAGTTTTACCGTGTCCGTAACTATTTTTCTTGTTTTACAGTAAAAGGACTAAAAGGGGACGCTTCTCTTTTGAGCACGGTTTTAGCATAATTTAAAATTAAAAGGTTCTCAAATCACCTCGAGATATATCTGGAG
>CAYNMO010000191.1:0-4978 GCA_964398155.1 uncultured Actinomycetota bacterium
TCATTATAATAATACTTCTTGCAGCTTTACTGTTTGTTTCGGTGGCTTTTAATTTTTATCAGCTGGGAGTAAAGAATGGTATGGTGCAGGCGGGAATAATTGCCCCCTCCAACTTTTTTTAAGTCAGCAGGTTATTTAATTTTAAAACAGGCATTGTGTATATACTGCAAAGCCAGTGCTGAATATAAAGACAGGATTAAGTAAAAAAGAGGACCATCATAATAATAATTCTTGCAGCTCTTCTGTTCGATTCAATGGCACTAAATTTTTATCAGTCTTGAGTCAGAAATGTAAAATTCATGCCACAATCAAACGGTTATGGAGACATATCGACAGGAGGTTAGTTTTTAATTATTAAAACCGGCATTATTCAAATACTTTAATGCCAGGCATAACATAAAGTGAGGTTAAGTGAAAAAGTGGATTGCATTAACAGCCATATTTTCAGCGTTTGTCCTGGCTATTGGTTTTACAGCCTGCAAAACATCTGAACAAAAAAAGGCTTACCAGGTTTTGAGCGATATACGGCAAAAAATTGAAAAAGAAATGAATAAACTGGACGCAGATCTTAAACTGGCAGCGCAAAATCTCTCGGATAGTGATATGTCAGGGGAAGAATCAAGAAGTATACTGAGAGGCCTTCTAAAGGATCGACCATACGTGGCAGACAGCTGTACAATAGATCGTTATGGCAAAATAATTGCGCTTGAACCGGAAAATTACAGGGAATTTGAAGGCTCCGACATAAGCAGCCAGGAACAGGTAATACGTCTTTTTCGAACACAAAAGCCTGTGCTGAGCGGCAATTTTAAATCAGTCGAAGGATTTGAAGCTGCTGACTTTGAATATCCTGTGTTTTCTGCCGACAAAAAGATATCGGGTTCAGTCAGTGTAATGCTAAAGCCTGAAATACTCCTGGGCAGTATTGTCTCAGGGGCTTTATTGGATGAAATGTCAAGCATAATGGTCATGCAGCCGGACGGAAGGATTATCTACGAAGCAGATTCGTCTCAAATAGGAAGAAATACTTTTACTGATCCCCTTTATGAACCATTTCCGGCACTATTGGATCTGGCAAGAAAAGTATCTGCCAAATCATCAGGAAGCGGAAGCTACTTTTTTTTAGACACTAAATCAAATAAAAATATCAGCAAAGAAGCTCTGTGGGACACTTTTACTTTTCATGGAACTGAATGGAGAATAGTTCTAATCATGGCAGCTCCATGAAAAAAGCCAAATAATTTTTTTAGGAGTTAAAAATTGAAAAATAAGATAATCGTATTTATTGTGTTGATTGCAGTTTTGGTTTTGATTTCAGCAGGCTTTAATATCTGTCAGGCAGCAGATATTTACCGGATGACCTGGATGGTCAAACCTGAAATTCCGCTAAATTCACACAATCCCTTACATGATTGAGCGAGGCAGACTTGAACAGGAAGCAAAATAGCAATAAGAATAAAATATTTGATTTAATAATTAAAAAGCCATTAATATATATAGCTGTTCTGGCCTTGTTTGTATCAGGTATGGCAGTCTTTATGCCCGGGTGCAGAAACGAAGGTAAAACGACAGTAAAAATAGGTGTTTTGGTTCCGCTGACCGGACCTGATGCCATGGAGTCAGAAAAAACGCTGGACTGGGCGATGAATAAAGTAAATTCAGGCGGAGGCATCGGAGGAAGTCCGGTAGAGCTGGTTTACCGTGATACCAACAATCAGGACATAGTTGCCCTTGCAAAGGAGTTTATTGATGATCCTGATATTAATATCGTAATAGGGCCATTCAGAAGTGCCGATGTATTTCTTATTGCACCGCTATTTATTGAAAAACACAAGCTTTTAATAAGCCCTACTGCAACTGCCGGAGAAATAACGAGAGGTTTTGGCGGACAGGATTATTTCTGGAGGACAGTTCAGCCCGATGTTGCACAGATAAGATGTATCTTGGCGGAGCTCGCTTCAAGAAATGTCAAGAAGTTCTCACTCGTTTATGTGGATACTTCCTATGGGCAGACTTTTTATCAGTGGGCAGGATTTTTTGCCACAGAACTGGGAATGGAACTTACAAACATGGTTTCTTATGACCAGACAAGCGACCTTGACTCCGTAATGGACGAGGCACTTTCAGGCAATCCGGAATATATAGTGACCGCGGCATATGCAGATGCAGCTGTAAAATTTAAACGTATCTTAGACAGCAGAAAAACTACAGCGCGCCTGTTTTTTACTGATGGAGCAGAAACTCCTTTTGTCCTTTCTGAACTTGGAAGCCAGGCGGAGGGCATTGAGCTTATGACGCCGGCGGCTGATCCGGAAAGCGGTTTTGAAGAAGCTTTCAAAGCAGAAATAGGTTATCTGCCCTTTGATACTGCAGCCGCACATTACGATGCTTTTTTGCTGGCTGTATGCGCTCTGGCACGCCAAAAATCAATAAAGAGCTTAAATCCTTTCAGGCATAAGGAAAGCCTGGCCGATTCTTTAAGGATAGTATCTTCCGGAACAGACGAAAAGTTAAGCTGGGACCAGTTAAGTGAAGCGGTGAGCCTCATTCTTGATAAAAAGATTCCTCACATTGCCGGAACTACTGGCCATCTTGAATTTGATAAAAAAAACGGAGTGGATCCGGTTCAGACTTTTTATTCATTAAACAGGGTTGAGACCCGGGGAGATGTTTTTGATTTCTGGACTATCAGGCGATTTAGTTCTGATGAAACTCTAAATGTCGGCCTGCTTCAGGATCAGACATCAGCTGTATTTACACAGGCGGGGAAAGAGGCCCTTACTTTGCAACAGGACACCGCTCTTTTTACACCTGAAGAAAGAAAGGATCTCTGGGCTGTAATTGCATGCACAAGTACAGGCTGGAAAAATTACAGACATCAGGCAGACGCTCTTGCAATGTATGACCTTTTAAAAAAGAACGGCGTTTCAGATGATCGTATAATTTTCCTTACTGAAGATGATATGCCATGGCTAAAAGAAAATCCATTAAAGGGCAATGTCCACCACAAGGTAAAAGGACCCAATCTGAGAAAGTCTGCAGAAATTGATTATACCGGGAGTGAAGTAAATTTGGATAATTTAAAAAATATACTGCTGGGCATAACTGGTGCCAATACCCCTGAAGTTCTTGAGAGTAATAAGAACAGCAATGTTTTTCTTTATATGGTTGATCATGGTGCTGTAGGTAAATTACCTTTCTTTAACGGAGAGCCTCTGTTGTCTGAAAACCTGGCCTCAATAGTAAGCGAAATGGATAAAAAAGATAAATTCAGACAGATGTTTGTAATGGTTGAAGCGTGTTTTGGTGAAAGTATAGGAGCGCAGATAAATTCTCCCGGGGTACTTTTTTTTACCGGAGCCTCAAAATCCGAAGCATCTTTTGGTGCAGTCTATGACAGCAAAATAAAACAATGGCTGGCAGATGATTTTACGGCAAATGTGATTGGCAGCATTGAAGCCAATCCGGAAATTTCAATTAATGACCTTTACCTTAAGACATATGATACAGTGGCTGGCTCGCATGTTCAGCTTGTTAACTATAAGAATTTTGGAGATATGAATACTCCTATAAGTGATTTTATAATCCCATAAAAAATATCTCTTTATAGAAAAACAATAGACAGGGAGTGTCTGGACAATATCAGCGAAATATATTGTCAGACAGGCATGACTGACGGAGAATATGATACTGTCCTGGGTGAGCATAACGATGTTTATTATTATAAAGAAACAGGTGAAATATCACCTCGATTTGACGCCGATGACTCACTCTGAATGGAAATTTAATTTCAAAATATTTTGAAAAAGATTATGCAGATTTCAAGCTTTTTTCGATACCAGTAGTTTTTAACGGAAAAGATGTGGACATAACGGTCACTCTTGATAAAAGTGAAAGCTTTAAAATACTTGGTGCCACCGAAACATCAGATACTGATAACGGATCGACAGCAAAAAAACCAGTAAAAAAGGTGACAGCATAACATCTTTATTTTACTCTTATGATCTTGACACAGATGAGGAAAGTATTGTTGAAGGCGATGCCTTTACTGTTAAAGACACCCTGGAACTTACACACAAAGATATGCCTGCCGGATCATATTATTATGGCTATATTGTTGAAGATTTTGCCTGCAACGAAATTTTTTCAGAAGTAGAAATTGCAGAATAAGTCACGGGGGAAATCCTTTTTATCGGGAAAGGCCAAGATACATAACATAAATGAAGAAACTAATTTTATGTATTCCTAATTTAAGATATTATCAACATTTTTTAATATATTTAAAAATACTTCTACTAATTTTGGATCGAACTGAACTCCGGAACATTTAATAATTTCTTTTACGGCCTCATCTTTTTGAACTGCCTTTTTATAAGGTCTGTCGTGTATCATAACGTCATAGGCATCAATTAATGTAATAATTCTAGACAATAGCGGTATTTCATCTTCTTTTAAACCTTTAGGATAACCAGATCCATTCCAGGACTCATGATGGGTTAATATGCATTCCGAAATGCTGACTAATTGCGGAGTAGATTGAGAAATTCTATAACCTATCTCTGGGTGTTTTTTCATTATTTTCCATTCTTCATCATCAAGAATACTTTTTTTTGTAAGAATCTTATCGGAAATCCCAATCTTTCCTATATCATGCAGTGTAGCAAAAAGAGCAAGCTCATCCAGCTGATTCGAGGGCAGATTAAGTGCCTGTCCCAGTTTCAGCGCCATTGCATGCATTCTCAATGCATGTTCTTCAGTTTCGTGACTTTTTTCCCACAAGGTGCTTTTTAAAGAAGTAAGAATCGAGCTGCTGACACTTTGGTTTTCCAGCATCTTCCTTTTATACATTCTGTCTTCTGCTTCGATTATTATTTTTTGGATATCCTGCGAATCTTCGTTTTTGTTGTTATAACCCAGGGAAATACTTAGAGGAATCTTATTATTTGTATATTTAAGACATTTTTCATAAATTTCTTTA
>CAYNMO010000192.1:0-4928 GCA_964398155.1 uncultured Actinomycetota bacterium
CACTATATTCATTTCACCGGCAATTCTCTGGAGGGGATCTTTTGCGGCTTCGAAGTCAAAATTACCAATGCTTTCAGACAGTTTCTGTATTTCTTTGCTAAATCTTGGACCGCCGATACATTTTTGAAATTCCTCCAGGTAATTTTCGGCATCTACATTGTCTTCCCAGATAAGCCGTGCCAGTTCCTGCAATATAGGTTCAGCCTCCGAGAGGTTGAGCGGTTTCTTACTATTTGTGGCCGGCGTTTTATTCGTTTCTGTTAACCCTTTTAATAAGTCATTAAATAATTTTAAAGCCTTCCCCAGATCAAATAACAGATTGTTATACTTTTCCTTATCACTTTGGGATATTGCCGTTTCCAGCTTGACCGCAATATTTTGTATATCATAGGCAGATATGTTTCCTGAAACGCCTTTCAGAGTATGTACAAGCATCAAAGCAGTATCAAATTTACTTTGCCTGATGGCCTTTTCTATATCCTCTGATGAGGACAAATAACTTTTAGAAAAGTCGATTAACAGCTTTCTGTAAAGTTTCCTGTTGCCATTCAGTCTTTTTACTCCTGACTTGATATCGACCCCGGGCATGTTTTCCGGAAGTTCTATATCTGCTGTATTTTCACCGGCAGTCTTATTTGCCCTGTTTACAATTTTACCTGTTTTATTTATTTGCAGCCCACTGCCGGCTATTATTGGTTTTATCCACTTTTTAATGACAGAAAATAAATTGTCCTGCTCTATCGGTTTACTGACATAGTCGTTCATTCCTGCTGCAAGGCATTCTTCCTTTGCGCCCTGCATCGCATGTGCCGTCATGGCTATAATTGGCAGGTCCTTATATTTTTCATTGCTTCTGATAAGGCCCGTTGCTTCATATCCACCCATGATCGGCATTTGAAGATCCATAAGGACCATATCATAATGTGCACTTGTCACAGCCTCAACAGCCTGCCTGCCGTTATTGGCAATATCAACGATGGCTCCTGCACTTGTCAGTATCTCTGTGGCCACTTCCTGATTTAGAATGTTATCTTCCACCAAAAGTACACTTGCGCCATTTAGTCCATCAATTAAGTTGGACGTGTCTTTATTGCCGGCTTTTTGAATTAAAGATTCTGCAGTATTTAATCCAAACACATTCATGATGGTATCAAATAAAAGAGACTGATTAACAGGTTTCATCAGAAATGCATTTATACCGATTTTTTCCGCTTTTTTAACAAACTCTTCTCTTCCAAACGCGGTAACCATAACGATCACAGGCGCTTTTACTATATCTTTATCAGCAGTTATTGTTTTTGCAGCCTCCAGTCCATCCATTTCGGGCATTCTCCAATCCATAAACACCAAATCATACGGTTTTTTTACAGACGCTTTCTTGATCTCTAAAATTGCTGCAGGACCGGAGTCAACTGCAGAAGCATTAATCCCAAATGTGCTGAGCTGTTTTTTTAAGATATCTATTGCCATTTCATTATCATCAACGATAAGCACTTTTAAGTTGGAAAGCTTTTGCGTGTAAATTACTTTATGTTCTTTTTCAACAGTCTGCCTCTTAAATTCTGCTGTAAAAGTAAAAGTGCTCCCTACCCCAAACTTGCTCTCCGCAAATATTTCACCATGCATCATTTCCACAAGGCGTTTGGAGATAGTCAGTCCAAGACCTGTCCCGCCAAACCTTCTGGTTATCGAGGAATCAGCCTGTGAAAAAGCGGAAAATAATTTACTTATTTGCGTCTTGGTCATACCAATTCCTGTATCATTGACAGAAAACTTAATTCGGCAGTGCCGGGCATCTTTTTCACCCAATCCTGCTTCTATGAGAATATGCCCCTTTTGGGTAAACTTAACTGCATTATTTGCAAGATTAACAAGTACCTGCCCAAGCCTTAATGGATCTCCTACAAGCGCAAGCGGCACGTCACTCGCTATATTATTTAACAGTTCTATGTTTTTCTCTGTAGTTTTTACAGAAATCATACCTAATATATTGCTTATTACATCATCGAGGCGAAAATCTGCCGATTCCATCTCAAGCTTTCCTGCCTCTATTTTTGAAAAATCAAGAACATCATTGATTATGCCAAGCAGTGACTTTGCCGAAGAATCTATTTTATAAACATAATCCTGCTGTTTTAGTGACATATCCGTCTTTTTTATAAGCCCGGAAAAGCCTATGATTGCATTCATTGGTGTCCTGATCTCATGGCTCATATTAGCCAGGAATTCACTTTTGGCAGCGGTTGCCGCTTCTGCCTGCTCCTTTGCTTTTATAAGTTCCTGCTCGGCTTGTTTACGTTCAGTGACGTCGCGAAAATACCAAATCCTGCCATGGTATTTTTCGTCGGCGCTTATTAAAGGTGAGGAGTATCTGTCAAAATATCTCCCATCGGCCAATTCTATTTCGTCAATGCTCTTTTCGTCTTTGTGTTCGTAAAGATACGCGACTCTGAGGTTAAATTCCGACGGATCCTTTAACTGTTCAAAGACATATCCCAACATCTTTTTATCGTCTTTTGTATCCAGAATCTGCTGAGGTATCTCCCATACTTCAGCGAAACGCTTATTGGAAAAGATGGAATGTCCTTCGTTGTCCACGGCCAGGATTCCGTCAATGGATGCTTCAGACTGAGCTTCCAGAAGCATGGTCTTTAACAATAGGGCCTCCTCAACACGTTTGCGTTCAGTGATGTCAATGAATGTTTCCAGTAGTTTTTCCTCACCATTGATTTGAATGAGTTTGACCGACTTCAGAATAGGTATTTGACTTCCGTCAGCACATATCAAGATACGGTCTGACTTATCCACTTCCAGTCCCTTGTCGGTGATGGGACAAGATCCAACTTGGGCCGGACAAATGAAATTATGGCAAATTTGACCTATAATCTGATCCTCAGGTTGGCCGAAGAGCTTTGCAGCATAGGGGTTTGCTTGTTCAATGAGATGCGTGCGGACGTCAACGATTATAATGCCGGCGGTAATACTGTCTGTCAGCATATGCTGCAGTCTCTCGCTATCGCGCAGCGCCCACTCCACACGTTTGCGTTCAGTAATATCCCTTGCTATTCCCTCAAAACCCATTATCGTGCCAGCTTCATCCGTAAGAGGAACGGCGCTTGAAGTGTGCCATCTCCATGAACCATTAGTGTTCTGTACGCGGTATTCAACGCCCTCCTGTCGTTGTCCTGTCTTGATTACTGCCTGCATAAAGTCCATACACCCCGTAAAATCATCCGGATGAACAAATGTCTGAAATGGTTTTCCTGCTACCTGGGTTACCGGGTGCCCTAATAACAAAGTCCAGGCAGGGGAAACAAATGTAAATATCCCGTTTAAGTCAATCATGTATAGGATGTCGTGGCTATTCTCAATCAGTCTGCGGTGCTTTTCCTCTGACTTATTAATTGCTGCTGCTGCTTTTAACATTTCATCATTAGCAAAATTTAATTTGTTCTTTTCTTCTTTAAGGGATTTATTAATATTTAAGAGCTTATAAAAGGCCAATATCAGCAATAATATGGCAAAGACCATAAGACCTGCCTGAATCGTGCTAGAAACGGCGTTATTGTTCCACATCTTTGCGGGATAATCCATCCCAAATACTGCTACTATTTTACCTGTTTTTGAATCTTTCAGCGGTATAAGGATGCTGACCCATGTTCCCCAGCGGTCTGTTACCGGTTTTGTAATTAAAGACTCCCCATCCTCAAATGGCTTAAAGTCTTCATTATCAGCTTCGGTAAATTCCTGGCCCGGAGGCGAGTATGACTCTGAGTCCACCGGTTCAGAATCAGCCATAAAGTAAATCTTTCCATCTCTTTGAGTATAAAAATAAGCAAACCTGATTTCGCTGTTCATTTTTACAATTTCCATCAGCCTATTTTTTATGCTTTCATAGGCTGTGGTCCCTAAATCTTCAGGAATTGCATTTAGTTTCTTTAACATTTCTCCATTTAATGATTCCCCCGTCGTTGCGGCTATATTTAATGCATGTTTTGAGGTTTCATTCCTGCCTGAATTCCATGAATAATTTATATATAGAAAGCCTAAAATCGCAAGCACCGTTAGCAGTATTGCAAGCAATCTCACTGGTTTATTAATTTTTTTTATTGAATTTAAAACAAACCTGGCAACCCTTGTCATAATAATAATTCCTCCTGAAATAGTCGCGCTATATAAAAAATGGATATTCCTTCTGATACTTCGTCCTTTTTTCTCAAAACTGTGAGTTTTACAGCATCCACGTGTATCAAACTCTTTAAAAAGAATATATTTCAAAAAATCGAGTTCCAAACCTCTGCTTTATACCAGAGCCTTCTTACACACTCACATTGTTTCTTCCGCTTTTCTTTGATCTATAGAGTGCCTCATCAGCAGCTTTAATAAGTGCACTGTAGGAAGAATTCCTGTCAGGAATAATTGCAGCTGCCCCCAAGCTGATAGTTACAATGTTTCCTGCAGTGGAAAATGCGTGAGGTATTTGAAGGTCCATAATGCTAAGCCGCAACTTCTCAGCTATTATAACGGCATTATCAATTTTAGTGTTTGGCAATATACACACAAATTCCTCGCCCCCATATCTTGCAACAAAGTCAGTCTTACGAACCATAGCCGCAGAAAGCGCTTGCGCAATTTTGACAAGACAGATATCTCCCTCCTGGTGCCCATAATTATCGTTAAATTGTTTGAAATGATCTATATCCATTAAAATCATTGAAATCGGGGAAGGTTCCCGTTCAGCAAAGCTCCAAGTTGAATCCAGATAATCATTAAAACTTCTACGATTTGGAATATCTGTTAATCCGTCCAAATAAGAAATACTTTCCAGGTAGTCACGGTATCTTTTTAATTCTATATGCGTATTCACCCTGGTCTTGATGATAACTGAGCTGAAGGGCTTTGTTATATAATCAATAGCGCCCAAATTA
>CAYNMO010000193.1:0-4889 GCA_964398155.1 uncultured Actinomycetota bacterium
GCATTATTTCCCTTTGGTATCTCAGGTATTATAAATCTTTTCTGTTTTTTCTTTTCTTTTATGAGCACAATAATCAGTTAGAATTTATATTGGCACTTATTTTACAGTAATAATACAGATTACCACTAGAAATACAACATATTTAGTTGAGCATGGCAGGCAAAGCTAAAACTAAAGTACCACTTTCAATAGATGATATTTTTATACCTGAATTATTTTTTTAATTACCAAAAATATATATTTAGCAGCTTTAGGTTTAAGTAATTTATCCTTGGCAATATTTGCAGATGCAGGTGTTAGTATTTTAGTTATCATAAATGGGCTAAGACTTTTTACTTATAAATAATATTTTATAAATTCTAATTTTCATATTATAAAAATAGAAATAATTTTTTATCATATTTTAATAAAATACTTAAATATTTTTTGTATTGCGTGCTGATATTAATAAGGCCTCATTGACTAAACGGGATCTTATATATAAATTATCCAAATAAATTTTTAAGATGTGCATGTCGCAAATGTCTCAATGTTGCTGGGAGTGGGGGCTTTAGTTTTTTGTCTGGTCACACTCGCTCACGTAGCCGCGGACTCACTCGGCTGTCGCCTTCGCTCCGTCCTTTCGAGCCCTGGATTTAAATCTGCCACCGGCAAATTTAAACTATTATTAAGAGTGTTTCTTTATTTTGAAAGTGTTGGCTGGGGAGGGAGGGCTCGAACCCCCGCACCATGATCCAGAGTCATGTGTCCTACCACTAGACTACTCCCCAAAGCTAAAATGCAAATTACAATTATAGAGCAGAAATGAAAAAATACAAATAAAAAAAACTACCTCCATTTTTATAATTATTATACTTTTAATAATATACTAATAATAATTTTAGGAGGTAGTATTAGCTAATTAATCTAAAGATTAATTGCTCATTTATTGGGAATATTATAATCTAATTTCTTCAATAAATCAATATGGTTTCGGGTACTTTTGTTCCGATTAAAGGGTACTAAAGCATATCTAAAACCACATGGTTCCGTCTGCATCAAGGACAAGATCGTTTAATGTGGCAGCCCCTACAATTTTAGAATAATCCACAAAATCTTCAGGCTTTAGATCCTGACCAAAAATCTGCATGCTTTGCTGGCATACCAGCATTTTAATTCCCATTTCAGCAGTTTTATCCATTACTTCTTTAAGGGAAGGGAAATTACCCATTTTAATTTTTTCGGCATTACCTTTTACGACTACAGTGATACCTTCACCTAAAAAGTATAAAACAGGCTCTATATCCATTGCTGCTGCTGTCTGTGCCAGTATAAATGGAGAATAAAGCCTCTGAGGCAAACTTATCCCGCTGGTCTGGACATATAAAAGTTTCTTTTTTGACATTCCGGCCTCCTTATTGATTATTTTTTTGGATAATACCTCTGTTTTGGTGAATTATTGCTTGAATTAAGCTTTAAATTTCACATATTGTATTATTTTGGCTAATTGCTAATCAGAAACCAATTAGCTTAAAGAATAAAACCAACAAATAACCTAAATAAATTTATTTATCTGGCAGGCAGTAATTTTTAAGATACTTTTTTTATAAGAAATTTAAAAACATCTTTATCTTTTTTTATGCTTATTAATTCATTTCCTGTTCTCTTTGCCCATGCTTTCATATCATCTTCGGAAGCAGGGTCATCGGCAAGAACTAAAAGTGTCTGTTCAGCTTTCAGGCTGTCAATTTTTTTTCTTGTCTCAAAAATAGGAGCAGGACAATATAGTCCTGTACAGTCAAGCACTTCGTCCGGTTTGGCTTCTGAATCGACACCGCACGGAGAGCATAAATCACCAAGATTATCTTTTACACCAGGTTCGCAATACGGACATTTGCATTGTTTTTCATTCATTTATATCTCCTTATGTTGTTGCCTGTAATTTTCTATTGCTTTATGAAGTGCCTCAGCACCAAGATTTGAACAATGAAGCTTATTTTCAGGCAGGCCTCCTAATTTTTTTGCAACATCTTTGTTGGATATAAGCATTGCTTCATCCAGAGTCTTGCCTTTAGCCATCTCGCTTACCATGCTTGACACAGCAATTGCCGCACCGCACCCAAAAGTTTTAAACTTCACATCTTCGATTTTATCTTCTTTTACTTTAATATAAAAAGTCATCATATCTCCGCAAACAGGATTTCCTACTTCACCAATACCGTCTGCATCAGGGATCTCACCGACATTTCTCGGGTTCGCGAAGTGATCCATTACTTTTTCATTATATTGAAACATTATTTCCTCACTGTTTAAATTATTATAATTTCGCCATATTTAACAATTATAGAAACAAACATAATATAGCAATTTTAAAAATTTTAAAAATATAACTCCTGATAAACTGAAACTTAAAGCTTAAACACCAGGACAACAGGAAAAATCTAAAAAAATTATTCTGATATTATAACAGACATTGCAGCAATTTGCATAATTGATAATGCTATCCCTTATAAAGAGGGGACATTTTTCTTAATTTTTCTATTATTGGAGGTAATAATTCTATGACTTTGTCTATATCAGTTTCAGTATTATTTTTGCCAATAGAAAAAAGAATTGAACCCTGAGCTGTTGCCTGTCCAAGGCCTATCGATGTGCAGACATGCGACACTTTGAGCGCCTGTGATGCGCACGATGATCCTGTTGCAACAGTAATGCCAGCCATATTAAGAAACAGAACTATTGATTCACCCTCAATATATTCAAAACTTATATGAACATTTCCGGGAAGCCTGTTTTCCATGGAACCGTTTAATGTTATTTCTTTTATATTTTCCATAATCCCTTTTATTAATCTGCTTCTAAGCTTAATTATCATATGGAAATTTTCTTCCATTTCTAGTTTTGCTATTTCACAAGCCTTTCCGAACCCGACTATTGCAGGTATATTTTCAGTGCCTGCTCTCCTGCCTCTCTCCTGCACTCCGCCCAGAATTAATGGTTTTATTTTTGTTCCTTTTCTGATATAAAGCGCAGCCGCTCCTTTGGGTCCATACATTTGCTGTGAAGTAAAGCTGAAGGCATCAACGCCAAGTTCATTAACGCCTGACGGGATAATACCGGCAGTTGCAACTCCGTCGCTATGCATAATAATTCCCGCAGCCTTTGCAATATCTGATATTTCCTTTATTTTCTGGATTGTCCCTATTTCATTGTTTGCCTGCATTATTGAAATCAGTGTCGTATCGGGTCTTATGGCTTTTTTTACTGCCTGGGCAGAAACAAATCCCTCATTATCTACAGGAACAATTGTAGCTTCAAATCCTTTTTTCTTTAGTTCTTTTATAGGGTTTAAGATGGAAAGATGCTCTATTTCAGAAGTTATAAGATGTCTTCCTTTGTTCTGATTTGCTTCCATAATACCGTTTAAAGCAAAATTATTTGATTCTGTTCCGCATGAAGTAAAATAGATTTCTTCAGAATTTGCATCCACAAGGCCGGCAACCCTTATTCTCGCTTTTTCAAGGCCTTCTCTGGAGTCAGCACCTGCCTGATGAATGCTGGACGGATTTCCATAAAAATCTCTGATAAATGGCATCATTTCCTCAATTACACGGTCATCAGTTTTGGTGGAAGATGCATTATCAAGATAAATGTAGTTTTTGTTTTCCATTTTTCTCCCTGATATTTTAACTTTTACTCTAATAAGGAATGTTGTCCTGCTCCACAGTTATAGACTCAGCACTGACAATAAAAAATTATTATTTATTAATGTTCTATAATAATAATTTTAAGTTCTATTATTAACAAGTGCATTTATAAATATTTCAAATACTTCATCTTTGCCGATAATGCGGGGATTGGGTTTTGCCGCAGCAGCCTCATAGCATTCATCTGTATAGCGCCTAAGTTCTTCCATGCTGTAGCTTTCCTCATATTTAAGTATCGATGCAATCATTTTAGCAAATTCCGATGTATCTTTTACTGACAGAGCACAGTACAATTCATCCGCTTTTTCACTGCATTCGGGATAAACATAGTCCATGAAAGCACCCAGCAGAACACCGCAGGAACATCCATGAGAAAGACCTCTGTTCATTGTAAGGGGATAACCCATCGCATGGACGGCTAATGTCCGCATATGGTTTATCATAATTCCTGAAAGAGCAGCATTAAACAAAAGCCTCTCCCTTTCTTCAAATTTAAAATTTCCGGTAACGAGTGCTTTTCTGCAATATGCAAAATTTTTAAAAATAGTTATTCCAATCATGTCTGATATCCAGTTGCCTCCTTTTCTAATAAAACCTTCAAGTCCGTGTGAAAGAGCGTCAACGGCACTATCTGCAGAAATTTGCAGTGGAAGCGTCTCAGTATAAGCAGCATCAAGAAAAGCATAAACAGGGCTCATGATATCTTCGTTTCCAAATGATTTCTTTGTATTTTTTTCCTTTATTGCAAGAACAGAAAATGGCGTAACTTCGCTTCCTGAACCTGCTGTTGTTGGAACCGTGATAACCGGGAGGGGTTTATTTTTAAAGTCATTTTTATATAGATCTTCCGGGGGGATATCATTTACTGCCAGAACCGAAATAGTTTTTGCAGTGTCAAGTGCTGAGCCGCCACCAATGCCTATAATCATGTCAGCACCTGTTTTTGCAGCAGTATTACCAAGATCTTTCATGTCTTTTAACTCAGGGTTTAAAGGAGCATCCATAAAAATTTCATATCCAATATTTTGTGACTTAAGAGCTGTTATGACATCGTCAAGGGAGCCATTGCTTTTACTTACCGGATATGTTACCACAAAAGCTTTTTTGCCGGTCTTTGAAAATAATTGCTGGTTTTTAACTATACAGCCTTTCCCCATTATTATTTTTGTAGGAAGATAAAAATTAAGGTCCATTAATCAGCTC
>CAYNMO010000194.1:0-4874 GCA_964398155.1 uncultured Actinomycetota bacterium
ATTTCTTCCGGGTCATCCTTAATATTTTCGTAACTTATTCTTTCGTCTTTATACCTGTTTACCATTTTTGTAAAATCAAAATGCCTGATTTTTGAAGTTAAAAACCCTTCTCTCACTTCACTTGCATAATTGATATTTCCCAGAACCGGGTCAACTCCATAAAAAGGAGATATACTGGAGCCCTTTGTATTTACACCGATAGTATAGAAGGACTGATCATCTTCTATATAGGAATCTCCTGCTCCCGGTCCATTATACGTTGGAACAAAAACAGCAAATTTGCTTAGCCTGCTGCCAGTGGACCACATGTCCGCGCCTATTTTATTAATAAAGTCCTTCCTGTTTCCGATATAATCTTTGGGATTTTCAAAGCCAAAATATTCCATCATTTTTAATGTCAGAAGCTGAAAGTCATGGGCACTTTATCAACCGGCCTAAGATTGATTGCATTAAAAATTCTTTCCCTGTTTTCCAGTTGCAATTGCTACCTCTTTAACTTGTTTAAAATTTCAAAAATATGATGTTGTTTGTGGTTTCCTTTTTTGGGACCGAATGTCTGCTAATACCCTGCTTTTTCCATATATTCCAGAATCCATTCCCTTGCAATCCTGATTATTTCATAATTATTTTTTTTGCCGTCTGCCTTACTATCGGCCCACATCTCAACAAGAAAGGGTCCGTTAAAGCCAATGCTTTTTAATGTTTTAAACGCAGATAAAAAATCAACCATGCCTTCACCAAAAGCAATATTTCTAACTATCCCGGGCCGGGTATCTTTTACATGTATTGCAGCAACATGGCCACCATATGATTTTAATTGTTTTTCAAAGTCATGGCCCATTGCCTTTAGATTCCCAAAATCCGGATATATCTGCAGCCAGGGGGAATTAAGGCCTTTTACATAAGGCATTAACTTGTCAAGTGAGTCCCCAAAATCACCATCCACATTCTCTATGGCAAGCATCACGCCAAGCGAAGATGCAAGATTCAGGCTCTTGCCAAGATTGATGCCAAATGTCTCCCTGGAAAGTTCAGTGCTTTTTTCTCCAACAGCTACATCATACCCTGCAAGTTGAATAATCCTGATGCCCAGGTGGAATGCAAACCATATGGCATCAGCAATCATTTCCATTCCTTTTTTTTGAATATCTCCAAAGGAACTGCCAATAGGAAATCTCCTGTTTCCGCTTAAACACATTGACAATATTGGTATCCCGGTATTTTCAGCGATTTCCCTTAAATTTTTCTTTTTGGCCAAATCCCATTTAAGCCTCTCGATTCTGTCATCTGTCTCATCGATGGATATCTCCATGAAATCGTAACCTGCATCACGCGCTGCAGACAGCCTTTCCTCCCAGGAGAGCTCTTTGGGAAGCGCCTTTTCATACAGTCCAATGGAAATATTTTCATTTTTTAACTGATTCATTTAATCTGTCTGCTTTTTTCTAATGTTAAATTTTAATGACAGCAATTATTTTTTTACTTTTTCATTGCCCAAAAAGAGTTCATTTGATTATTGAACCAAATCCTTAAAATCACCCTAAAGGTTATCTATCAAGCAATTGCATTATTCTTTCGAATTCTTTAAATCTTTTCATGTACAAGCTGTTCTTAACTGCATCAGGTTTGTAAACAGATTTTATCGTGACCATGTTGTCTATGGCTTCTTTCAGGTCCTTGTAAATACCTATGCCTACTGCCTGTCCAATTGCCAGTCCAAGAACTCCGACCTCTTTGGTAGACGTGGTTATGACTTCCATGTTTAGTACATCCGAAAATACCTGGCACCATAAACTGCTGTTTGTGGCACCTCCGGAAATAACAGCTTTATTGCACTTTATTCCGCCAGCCTTAAGATTATTTATATGCATGAGATGTGCAAAAACTACACCCTCATATATGGAATAAACAAGGTTATATAGATTATGCGACGCATTAAATCCAATTATTGCCCCTTCCATTTTTTTTGACAGTTTCGACCTGTATATAAAAGGGTAATATAAGATGTTTGACTCATTGACATCCAGTTTTTCTATTTCTTCATCAATTTTTTTATATACCTCTTTACGGTCTGGTTTAAGGCCAAGACTCTCAAGGATATCGCTTAAAAACCACTCAAGGTTTACTGCTGAAGTGGGACTCACATCCATGGCCAGAAAATTTTTATTATCCGGGAATAAAAGAGTTCCTGTAATTTCAGGGCTGACAGACAATTTGCTTTTAACAGCAGAGTTTATGCTCCAGGTACCGGAAACTATGGAATATGCGCTGTCATCATACAATCCGCTGCCAAGAAAGCAGGCGATAAAATCCACTATTCCGCCGGTTACAGGTGTGCCTTCATTAAGCCCAGTTTCCGCCGCAGCTGCCGCTGTGACATGACCGATTATTTCTTCACTTTTATTTAACTCAGGCAGTCTTTCAAGTGTTTCTTCAATATTGTAAAGCTTGTAAAGATCGCGGTCATAATTTCTTGTATTAAGGTTTATAACTCCTGCATTGCTTGCATCTGTGAAATCTGTTGAGCATTTTCCGGTAAGCTTATACTTTACCCAGTCCTTGCAAAAAAGTATTTTGGCTATCTTGTCGTAATTCTTTCTTTCATTTTCTTTTAACCAGCAAAGAAGAGGTATGGCCTGCCCGTTCCACATATTTACATAAGTTTTTGAATAGCAGTCAATGCCCTGGCTCTGCCACTTGGCTATCAGTCCCTCAGCCCTCGAATCCATGGAAGTTATTGCATTTCTGACAGGATTGCCTTCGCTGTCTGTCAGGTAGATTCCACCACCATGGCCGCTGTTTGCCACTGAAATTATCATGGAAGGATCGATGCCGGTATTATGGATTACTTCTTTTATGGCTTTTGCTGTTTTTTCAAAAAACAACTCCATGTCGATTTCACTGAAACATCCATCATTTATTATCTCATTTTTAAAAGATGAGACACCTGCAATATTGCCGGACGTATCAATGAGTGCAGCCTTTCCGACGCTTAACCCATTATCAACACACAGCATGTATTTGTTTTTAATTTTCATTTTTTCCATCTCTTTTTAATTTTGCATTGTCAATTTAGTCCGCAAAATGTTAAAGACTTATTTAATATAAGTTTCAATATATAAAAGTTTATATTTTCCTAAAGAGAAAGTACTTTCGCTCTTTCTTCGCGAATAGTCTCTACCATGGCTTTTACATTGGCAATAGGAATATCATTCATTATTTCCTGCGAAGGGCCGATAATATATCCTCCCCCTTTTCCAAGAATTCTTATTGTATCCCTTGTAAGTTTGACTGTTTCTTCAGGCGTAATATATGGCATAACCTGGGTATTAATACCACCAAAGAAAATCAATTCCTTCCCATATTCTTTTTTTAAATACTCCAGATCCATACAAGGCTGGGTTGGTTCAAGAATAGTCAATCCTATATCAATAAGATCAGGTAAAAAGTCAACTACATGGCCGCAGGTATGCAGCATTATTGGAAGACCGGCATCAGTAAATACCTTCCATTCTCTTTTAAGTCTGGGATATAAATACTTTTTAAACATGTCTTTTGAAAAGAATCCCCCACACTGCGTTCCTAAATCATCGCCATGATGAGCTATCTTAAATCCCAATTCAACCATTTTCTTAGCGTGTTCAACTTTATAATCTGTCACTTTATCAAGAAGTTCCTCTACAACTTTGGGATTACTCGCAATATTTAACATAAATTCATTCCATCCCATAACAGCATATGCTCTTTCATAAATACCAAAGTAGCCTGAGGGCCATACAAGAAATTGTCCCGAATAATTTTTAAGGTCACTAATCCAGTCATCAAAATTTCCCGGCATATTTATATCCGGAGCTTTCCAGTTTTTAACTGCTTCTTCTACATTGGCAGACATATAAGAGTTTCTGGGAAGATTTTTCGGCATAAATTTTGCGATATGCTCAGTTGTCTTTCCCTGGAGCGGGTGGAAGCTGCAGAAAAAGCTTCCTGCTCCAACTTTTATCCCCATCCCCCAATTATCATAAACAACATTGTTTTCCCAATCAGGGTTTGCATACCCCTTTTCATGAAGTTCATTTATAACATCAACTACATCTCTATAAAATAATGGCTTATCCTGAAGCGTAAGAGTAAGATAAAAATGGTTTTCAAGAAAATCATCAAGTTCATGTGCCCCTGCAAGATCAAGAGCCTTGCTTAGTTCCGAATCCCTAGTCCTGTCAGCAAAGGTAATTTGACTTGGAAGATAATCAACATCTTTTCTGCTTATTACGTTTAGAACTCTTTGTTCTTTTGTAATAGTCATTTTCCCCCCTCTTAAAATTGTAGTTAAATTTATAATACTTTTTTAATTATTTTCTGAAACTCAATAGCTTCTTCCCAAATTGCAATTATTTTTTGAGGATACGCTCAGGACCGAACGTTATGAGAAGGTGAAAGTATGCAACTACCTCCAGAATAAAGATACTTTATTTTAATCTCCATTTCCTTTGCAATATAAAGTAGCAAATCTATTTATAATGGAATACCAATGACTCAATTATTTTTGCATGCCTGATAAACGTTCATATGCTCCATTTTTATCAAGCGCATTATAAATATCGCAATATATGCCGAACAGCTCGTCGTATATTTTAACATTTTCATCAATTGGCTCATATCTTTTGTCAAACTTAACAAGATCATCAACAGCTTCTCTAATGTCTTTATATAAACCTATCCCGACCGCTCCGCACATTGCAGCTCCGAGAGTTCCTGCATCTTTTACTTTTAAGGTCTCTGTTGGAGTATTGTAGACATCAGCCTGTATCTGGTTCCATATTTCAGATTTTGTAGCTCCTCCAATAATACGAACCTTGTCAACTTTTATTCCATTT
>CAYNMO010000195.1:0-4828 GCA_964398155.1 uncultured Actinomycetota bacterium
TTAATCAATTTTCTATAAAAATCTGTGGAAATTTGAGTACTTTCTTGAGTACCAAGATCATCACTAAAAAACACGGCATCAATTGTTTTCCCAAATTTTCCTAAATTTTTAAAAGCATTTTTTAAAACCCCAATATAAAAATCCGTAATTATCTGCATCATTTCCTGAATTAACTTAGGGTTTAATATCAAATCCATGTACCAGTTTTCAAAACCTCTCATAAATTGGCTGATGTGAACAACAGAACCTCCAATTATAAGAATAGTGCCATAATCTTTTTCATTTAATTTTTTAGCTCTTTCAAATATGCCATTATAAAAACCTTCATCATTGCAATCCGGCCATTCAAAATCATTAATACTTCTAATGTTAAAATCCTTGTTTTGAAAGGGAGAATTGACAATTTCATAATAACTGCCATTCCCGGGGATTTTTCTAACAACTCCCCACATATCTTGCCAATTACCTTCACTCAGATCCATATCAAGACTTTTATTTGGCTTGCCCAAATAAATCCCTCTTGTGTCGATATCAAAATATTTTAATATATCTTCATCTGGCATTACAGATTGCTGCATCTTGCTTGTAAAAAATATTTTTTCTATATCTATATCTAATTTTAAATATTTTCTTAATTTTATATAGGCATCATAATGCAATCCAGTAACAGGTGTTGACCCAAAATCCATAGTAACTCTGTCGGTATCTTTATGATTTAACGCTCTGGCAAATCTTTCTTTATGGTTCATTTTTAGCTTTCGGTAATATTTATTATTTAAAAATAAAACTTTTATTATTATTTCCGTGCATCTACAATCACTTTCATGGCTTCTTTTTTTGACGCAAGCTCAACTCCATGGGCAAACTCTTCCAATTTTACGATATTTGTAAGTAAAAATTTGGTATTTATTATTCCCTTTTCAAGCAGCTCTATGGCTAATTTGAAATCCATCGAAGAATAAACTCTTGAACCTTTTATCTCGAGCTCCTTAAAGAGAACGCTGGAAAGCTGGACAGGAACCATATTTTTAAACAGACCGACTACCATTATTCTGCCGCCCGGCCTTACAATTGCCATTAATTTTTGAATCCCGGCCTCACTTCCGCTGACTTCATATCCAATATCGAAGCAGTAATTAGTATTGTCAATATTTTCTTCATTTTCAAGTACTTCAAATCCCATGTTTTTACAAATTTCTTTTCTAAAATCATTAATTTCCATAATGGAAATCTTTTTTGCACCGGCAAATCTGCAAACCTGGGCAATTAACAAGCCAATTGGGCCGCCGCCGATAATTAATACATTGTCCCCGAACTGAACCTTTGAAGTCTTTACAACATGGATGGCGACCGAAACTGGTTCAATAAGTGCTGCCTGCTCATCAGCCAGACTGTCTGGCACTAAATGAATTTTACTTAGGTTGGCTTTTACGTATTCTGCGGCGGCGCCATTACAATGAACTCCGAGCACTTTAAGATTGCTGCAGATATGGGGAAGCCCTATTTTACAAGGCTGGCATACTCCACAACTTATTGTAGGCTCTATTGCAACTCTTTTGCCGATTAAGCTGTTATTTTTTTTAGATGTTTCTTCTATTGTTCCAACTATTTCATGGCCTGGAATTACCGGTATTTTGATATTTCTGTTTCCCTTTATAAGCTCAATATCTGCACCGCAGATACCAATGTATTTAACTCTTACAAGTGCCTCGTCTTCATTAATAACAGGTTTTTCTACCTCTTCCATTGAAACTTTGCCTGGTTCTCCTATATATAAAACTGCTTTCATTTTTCCTGGTACCTTTCTGAATAATCTGGCTGATTTTATTTAAGCTAACGCTAAATTAAAAAATAACTTTCAGTAAAAATCTTACCTGGATGACCCTTATATAAACCTGCCCTCATTTTTATTGGTTCCATCACATCCGATTTGGCTTTTTATTTAAGCCTGGCCTAAATTAAAAAATAACTATTAGCTGGTTTAACCAGTTAGATATTATCAAAAATAATTGTCTAATACAATACATGGAATTATTCTGACACTTATTTTTTAATAGGGGCTATCCAAATAGTCTTGATAAATAACCTTGCTTTTATTGAATTATTAGTTTAATCCCGGGTTGGCTGCATAGAAATTAAATCCGTAAATATTTTTAAAATAATATCATTTTTTTTGTATTGGTAATGCCGAGAGAGATATAATTCCAGTGAGAATATTTTGGGATTGCATAAAAGAAAGAAAACGAAAATTTGCAGGCTGTTCATATCTGTTACTGTCTTTGATATTCTACTCAGTAAATAGCTGACAGCTCAGCTATTTACTAAATTATCAGTTTAAACCAAGCCAGAAATAATCACAATTTATTATTTTCCTGTAATCTTCCGTTAAAAACATTCCAATTGATCGCCTGCCTCAACAGGGCAGCCGATTTATATAATAATTAGCACAACACCAGCCTGGTTATATTTTTATATTTACATTCTTATGTCAGATCTGGTGTTACAGGCCATAATTAATAGCTTAGCGCTGCGGACCATAAAATTTTCTTTTAGTCCCTCTTTTTTCAAATTCTTTTCTGCCTCTGGGGAAAGAAGGTTTTCTATCTCTTGTACCGCCGCCGGAATTGTCAACTCTGACTTTTCTGCCCTTATAAACTTCGTTTGTAAAAGAACCCAGTACATCATTTATATAGGATTCCTGCACTCCTATAAACGAATATACACTCTTTAAATTGATTCTGCCGAATGCTTCAGATGGAAGACCCGTCGTCTCACTAAGATATTTGAGCATCTTTCCGTTATCAAAGCCATCCATAATTCCAAGATTAATAAATACTTCATTTCCGCTGCCCCTGTTTGTTTCGCTGTCCCTAACGTGGTCTTTTTTCGAAAAGTCAATATTTAGGTCTTCGGCATTTCTGTAATACTCAAGGAAGCGGTTAAATTCAAGAGATACCATCCTTGTTATCATTTCGGTCATGTCTATTTCTTTTAATTCTTCGAATATTGAAGGCATATATTTGGAAATTCCCTGCTCATTTATTTCAACTGTTTTTATTTTTTTAATCCATGCAAGAAGCTGATGCTCACAGACTTCCACTCCGTCTGGAACCTTGGAGTAAACAAATTTCCTGTTTATCTGTCTTTCAATCTGCTTGATTCTGCCAACATCTTTGGTATTGGTAATTGATATGGTTATACCTGATTTTCCGGCTCGAGCTGTTCTTCCGCTGCGATGAGTGTACATTTCTGGTTCATCGGGCAGCTGATAATTGATAACGTGGGTCACGTCATTTACGTCTATGCCTCTGGCGGCCACATCTGTTGCAACAAGAACCTGCAAAGTTTTGTCCCTGTAATGCTCCATAACCTTGTCGCGCTGCGCCTGGCTAAGATCGCCATGAAGAGAGTCAGCATTATAGCCGTCTTTTATAAGTTTTTCGGCTATCTCCTGAGTTTCAACTCTTGTTCTGCAAAAAACTATTGCAAAAATATCGGGATTGGCATCAACAATTCTTTTTAGCGCGGCGTAGCGATTTCGTTCATGAACGACAAAGTAAAAATGCTCGATATTTTCGGCGGTTGTATTTTTCTTTCCGACAGTAAGCTCAACCGGATTGTGCATGTACTTTCCTATTATGGAATGTATTTCATCGGGCATGGTTGCGGCAAACAGCCAGGTCAGCTTGTTTTTTGGAGTAAATTCCAATATGCTGTCTATGTCTTCCTGAAATCCCATGTTGAGCATTTCATCCGCCTCATCAAGAATGACATAATTTACGGTTGTAATATCAATTTTTTTCCTGCGCATCAGATCGTTTAGACGTCCAGGGGTTGCAACAACTATATGTACTCCTTTTTTTATCCTTGTAATCTGATTATCGATACTTGCGCCGCCATATACGGCAACTACTTTAATCTTTGGCATGTATTTGCAGTAATTTTCCAGATCATTTGATATCTGGACGCAAAGCTCCCTGGTAGGAGCAAGTATGAGTGCCTGTATAATCTTTGAGTTTTCGTCCAAAAGTTCAATAAGTGGAAGTCCGAAGGCTGCAGTTTTGCCTGTTCCTGTCTGTGCAAGACCGATAAAATCCTTATTGCCTTCCCTGAGTATGGGGATTGACTGCGCCTGGATAGGAGTCAGTTTCTCAAAACCAAGCTCCTTTATTGCTTTTACTAATTCTTCTTTAATACCAAATTCTTCAATTTTATTCATGTTCCTTATGTTTTCCTATCGTTTAAATATTATATTATTTATTAAAAACTATAATCCGACCTGTTTGACCTTAAAATATAGTATATGTATCCAAATTGAATATCTTAAGGCTATTGAGGTTTATGATTGTTCCTGCTTCATATGTTTTCCCAGCGTTTATATATTACATTATTTATTAAAACTCTCACTTGCATTGCATAAACCTTAAAATATACAAACCATACTGTACTCGGATGTCTTAAGGTTAATCAGGTTAATGAAAGACTGTGTTTGCTCAGCGATATATTATACTCTTATTTTTACAAATAAAAAAGCGACGAATCTTATACTATCAAATCGTATTTATCGCTGTATTTTCACTTGTTTTTTATTTAAACACTTAATTGATTATTTTGCTTTGCTTCCCGGTATCGAAGTTGAAGGCGGAGCTATTACTTTTTTTGCAGCTTTTTTGCTTTTCTTTTCCTTATCTCTAGGACTCTTGTCACCCATTTGGAAAACCCTCCTACTTCATACAATTAATATTATTGTTCACTCTTAAATAAAATAATCCATATTAAATAAATATTATACCATCTTTATAATATTTTGTTTTAATGATATTTATTT